>JBAXDE010000075.1:0-8083 GCA_037141115.1 Methanomicrobiales archaeon
GTGGATCAATTTCGGATTGGCGCTCTGGATCATTTTTGAGTTGGCGAAAACACCGATAATTCCTTCTTTTCAGTTCCTGTGGAAAATACGCCTTTAAATTGCTCTGTTTGTCAAAATAAGGGAGAAATGCATCTCTCCTAAAGGCCGCCAAAGGGCATTAAATCGAGGCATTTTTCGTCACATATTTTAGCCCATCCGGGCCCGGAAAGGCTGCCGGAATGCGAATATGAGGGTCATTTTTTCCGGGGTGGGGGTCAAAAATTGGGTTTTGAGCAGTTGAACGAGGTAAGCCGGTCGCGGATCCCGACCCCCTCAGCATTTCCTGTTTCCCCGGAAAATCAACCAGGATGATCCTTGATCTTCTCAACAAGAGCGCAGTCTCTGCATTCATTGCACTCAAACTCCAGCGTTGAATGCAGAATCCGGTACTTCTTCAGCCGTTCCTTGATCTCCAGTTTCATTTGCTCAATCTTTCCCACGTCCTGTTCGCAGGAATACACATGCGCATCGAGCACGTTGATATCCGAACAGAGACTCCAGAGATGGACATGATGCACACCCTCCACTCCCTTCACGGAGGTCACGTCAGCAACGACCGCATCGAAATCCACCGACTGCGGGGTAAACTGGAGAAGAATCATAAGCGTCTCGCGGAGTATCCGTACGGCTGAAATCACAATCAGAACCGCAATGATACCGGAAAGTATGGGATCTGCGATCACCTGCCCGGTAAAAGAGATCCACACTGCGGCAGCGATCACCGCCAGCGATGAAACCGTGTCCCCCACCACATGCAAAAAAGCGCTCCGCACGTTCAGGTTATGGCTCCCGTGGAGGAGGAACACGACCCCCAGGTTCGCGGCAAGCCCGATGCAGGCCACGATAAGCATCAGGCCGCCCTGCACCGGGGCCGGGTTGAGTAAACGCTGGTATGCTTCCCACAGGATACCGGCGCTTACCGCGATAAGCAGCAGGGAGTTGATGAATGCTGCGAGGATCTCCCCCCGGTGATAGCCGTAGGTCCGCTCCTTTGTAGGAAGCTGAAGGGCAAGGGTCATTGCCCCGAGAGAGAGAAGAAGCGAGAGCAGATCGCTGAACATGTGTCCCGCATCGCTGATGAGGGCAAGCGATCCGGACAGTAGCCCTCCGGCGACCTCCACGAGAAAGAAAATAAAAGTTATGAAGAGTGCGATCTTCATCGATTTCCGGTAGTCCCGGGCCGTATCGTTCGTCATGATATCTGCCGAATGTACATAATGGTGCGTTTCGCCCCTATCCCCCGGCAGCCGGGGGAAACAGTGCAATCAGGTCCCCGTCATCGAGGGGGGTGTCCAGTCGCCCTAAAAATTCTACATTCCTTCCATTCTTAAGAATGTTAACGAAATCCCGTAAGGTCTCCGGAGCGACAAACAACAGATCGTCCAGGCCAGGGTACCGCCCGGTGAGCTCAGCGAGAAGTGAGCGGATGGTTGAGCCCTTTGGGAGATCCATACGGATCTTCGTATCCATGACCTCCCGTAAGGTTGCGAATGATTTGACGGTTATCGTTATACGGTTCTGTGGGTCAGTCATCACAATCGGGTATCAGCTCTGCATCATGTTCAGTTCTTTCTTGACCGCAGGGAGCACTTTTCTGTCCTTGATCAGCCGCTGGGATTTTGCCCTCGGGGTGTCGCCTTCCTCTGCAAACCGGATCGCTTCAGCGGGGCAGATATTGGCGCAGGTCTGGCAGCCAACCACGCACTGGTCGGGCTTTGAGACAACCGATTTCTTCTTGTCCCAGTCAAACTGGTACACTCCTTTGCCGCAGGTGAGGAAACACAGGCCGCAGCCGATACATTTCTTCTCATCCACCGCCGGGTGCCAGTCGATCTCGCTGCGGGGAATTCCGTGCCAGAGGCCGGGCACTTTTGCTACTGTGTCGGTCATATTACGACAGTCCCAGCTCTTTGAGTTTGGCTGGTGTCGGAGTCCCTTCCTTGTCCCAGCCCCGCAGGATGTAATACTCGTCAAGCATTTCAGCAATCCGTGACACCTGCCCGGTGGGCGCGCCTTCCTTCAGCGGCTCGTTCAGCATACGTGCTGGCAGCGTGTCGTCTTTGCGCCCGAACCCGCGTTTGATGTTGTAGAGTTTCTGGAGGTTCCAGATCCGTTCGCCGATCTTCAGCAGTTCAGCCGTGTCGACCTTCATTCCTGTGGTCGCCGTGAGGAGATCGGCATAATCCTCCGGGCCGAGTGCAAACGAGGTGAAGAGGCACATGCCCGATGCATCGATGGCGGAGGTCAGATCCTGGAAGGTCTTGACCCACTGCGGTTTTCCCTTGGTAACGTAGGGATCCAGTTTCTCGGGAGCCCCGAGGATCTCTGGCGAGATCAGGTACCCGTACACGTGGTCACCACCCCGGTTTGATGTGGCGGCTGCTAGCCCGTATCCCTGGATCCCCCGGGGATCGTAGGCAGGTAGTTCCTGCTTCTTGGAGCTCATTGATAATTCCGGGTGCCCGTATTTCGTGGCAAACCGGAAGGAGCCCTCCGCCAGTTCGTTACCGATATCTTCCCGCTTTGCGATCTGCTCCACCAGTTTCAGCATACCTTTCGCGTCACCGAACCGGATCGGGTGTTTGATGTACCCTTTTTCTGCCATCTCCATCAGGCAGGCAATGGTTGTCGGCGCCGAGATTGCATCAAGGCCATACTCGTTGCAGATATTGTTCGCCCGGGCGACAGCCTTGAGATCATTAATCCCGCAGTCGGCGCCAAATGCCCAGTCGGGTTCGTACTCCGGGCCTTCTCCGGACTCACCATCGAATTCACAGACTCTGCCGCATTGCACGATGCAGGCATAGCATCCCTTGGGCTTCTTGAGAATGGTTTTTGCGATCGTCTCACCGGAGATCATCTCCGCATCCGTGAAGTGGGCGGTCTGGAAGTTCCGGGTCGGCAGGAGGTAGTTCTCGTTGAGGATGTTGATGAGCACCGCCGTACCGTAGTTGTGTAGCGCCTTCTCAATTCCGTTCTCCTCGATCTTCTTTTTCACGCGCTCTTTAACCAGGTCGAGTGCAGCTTTATCCGCTGGCTCAATGGGCAGGTCTCCCCGGGCCGCAATCGCCTTGAGGTTTTTGGAACCCATGACCGCACCGGAACCCCCGCGCCCGAGAGCCCGCGTCTTCTCGTTGATGATGCAGGCGAACAGTACGAGTTTTTCTCCGGCCGGTCCGATACATGAAACCCGTACGCTCTTGTCCTTGAGTTCGTCAACGATCGCATCGGTCGTCTGCCCGGTGGTTTTGCCCCAGAGGTGGGCGGCATCCCGGAGTTCCGCTTTGCCGTTGTCCAGGAACAGGTAAACTGGTTTTTTCGATTTGCCGGTGATGACAACCGCATCGAACCCTGCTTTCTTCATCTTCCAGCCAAAGACGCCCCCGCTGTTGGCGCTCATGGCTGCTCCCGTGAGAGGAGCGATTGTCGAGACCTCGTACCGGCTCCCGAGCGGAATACCGGTGCCGGTCAGCGGCCCGGCTGCAAATACGAGAACATTCTTGTCGCTCAGCGGATCGATCTTCGGATCAACCATGTCGGTCAGAAGCCGTATGCCGAATCCCCGCCCACCGATGAACTGCTTTTTGAGTTCCGGTGGCGTGGGCTTGATCGTAACCTTCCCTGCCGAGAGATCGGCAAAGACCATATTGCCTGTGTATCCGTCCATGATGATTACCAAATGGTTACTTCACGGTCATTGCACATAAAGGTTATTCAAGTTTTTTGAAATTATTGAGTAATTAACCGGCAGGGATTGTTAATGAATATCTTATATGAAGAAAAAACCCGTATACGGAGATGATGACCCCATTATTAGTACATCCGGCTACGATGAATTCAGCAGCAATCGGGATTGGCAGAAAAACAAAATTCATAAAAAAATAAGCGGGTATTGTCTGGGATGAGAACAGCCCTCACTTTTTCTTCTTCGGCCCGCACACAACAATTTCATCATCATCGATCATCGGGATCTTCATATGCTCGATCGCCCAGTCGCAGAGAGCATCGAGGAGTGGAATGATCGTAACACCCAGCGGCGTGAGCGAATACTCGACCTTGGGCGGAACCTGGGGGTACATTTTTCTTTTGATAACGCCGTCCTGCTCCAGTTCGCGCAACTGTTTTGTCAGCATCACATCCGTAATGCCGGGAATTGACCGCCGGAGATCGCTGAACCGTAACACACGTTTTCGCAGGAACCAGATGATCAGTGGTTTCCACTTACCGCCAATCACGTCAAGCGTGCCTTCCACCGGGCAGAAATAGCAGGAGGGATCTTTCATCATACACTATCACTATGTTTTTGCATAGTATATTAAATCAGAATTAGTATCCTCTATAAATTTAGTGCTGGCAGAGATTTCTTAGTGCTTTTATTCCGAAAGAAATCCGGCAATGAAAACGTTATCAGACCCGTCGAAGGAATTGCACAACGTCGGAAATTAAAAAATACAATAATGGTGAAACCGTGTTTGAAGAACAACTGACCATCGCATTCAATGAATTTGTCCACGTTGCCGTAGTGCTCGTGATCCTCATCGCCGTTATCTCGGTACTCACCGGAATCGTGCGTGAATATATCCCGCAGGAAAAGATCCAGAAACGTCTCGGAAGTGGCCTGGGGCGGAAAGGTCCAATCGTCGGAGCACTCCTGGGAATCCTGACTCCGTTTTGCAGCGCTTCGATGGTGCCGGTCTCCATGGGCATGATCGAGTCAAAAGTTCCTTTCTCCACCGTGCTGTCGTTTTTATTCTCGGCCCCTATCTGCAATTTCATGGTTGTGGGGATCATCTTTGGGGTCTTTGGCTGGCAGATCGCGCTCGTGTATTTTGTCGTAACGCTTGTCATGGCAATTATCGGAGGAGCGTTCCTGGGAAACACCCGGCTGAAACACGAAGTCAAGGATGTGATGACCTTCGTGCAATCCTGCGGTTGTGCATCGGTTCCTGAGACCCCATCCGCGTGCGGGTGCTCTGCCACCGTGCAGCAGCCGGCATGCGGCGTCTCTCCGTGCAGCGTACCCCCGGCACCGTTAACCGTTCCGGCATCCGGGTGTTGTGGAACCGCAGCGCCAGATGGGGAGTATTCATCGGGAAGTTTCTGGGAACGCAACCGGCCCCGGCTCATCCGCAGCATGCCGTTTGCCCGGGCATTGTTTGTGCAGATCATCCCGTACGTGCTCATCGGTGCAGCAATCAGTGGAGTCTGCGCAGCGTTCCTTCCGGCATCGATTGTTGAAGCCTACGTGGGGAACTCAAACCTGCTCGCGATTCCCATCGCGGCTGCAATCGGTGTTCCGCTGTACCTGAGAATCGAGATGGCGATCCCGCTGCTCTCGGTCCTCCTCGCAAAAGGCATGAGTCTCGGTGCAGCAATGGCCCTTCTCATTGGCGGGACTGGTGCGAGCCTGCCGGAGATCGCCATCCTCGGCTCGATGCTCAAACCCAAAGCGATCGCAGCCTATGTTCTCTGGGTGTTCATCACGGCA
This sequence comes from Methanomicrobiales archaeon, assembly GCA_037141115.1. Classification (GTDB taxonomy): domain Archaea; phylum Halobacteriota; class Methanomicrobia; order Methanomicrobiales; family Methanospirillaceae; genus Methanoregula. The sequence continues at coordinate 5,528 of JBAXDE010000075.1, forward strand.
ACTCTCGGCGGGTTTGTTTTCTATGCACTGTTTGTCGGGTGAGGCTGGAGCCGTCGTGATAAATAAAGGAGAGTGAACAGGATGAGAGGTGAGCGATGAACGAACAGCGAATTGAACAGAATCCAGATGGGGATAATTCTGTGATTTCCTGTCAGAACTCAAGCCAGGTGCCGGCACATAAACCGGGCATAAGGGGTTTTATCGGTTACCTGATCTCCTGCTGCCCCTATACGATGCTTGCAAAAAAGATCCTTTTCTTCCTGCGGGGTGAATCGGGTGCATCCCATGACCCGCTCAACAACCGGGAAATCTACCTGAAAAGCAATATCAAAATCGGGTATGGCATCATGCTCATCGGAGTATTCTGCCCGTTTTTCTGGTTCGCGTTTTTATCCGGCGCTCAGGGAAACGATCTCATGTTCAACGCCGTCCACTCAGGAATCGTGATCCTGTTTGGGCTGCTGTATTTCGCCACGTACCGGATTCAGCTGCATAATGAGCAGGCAAAGAAAAAACATGAGGAATTACCCTCGCAGGAAACTCTATGAGGGCAATATATCTTGGTATTGCATTGATAGTTCTCTCACCCTGTATCTTTGCATCTCTGAATTCAGTTTCAAAAATTCAGAGAACCGGTTGGCTGATGACTGCCGGTATGATCTCGGCGATCTGCCTAGTAATGGGGGGAATCATATTGACACGATCCAGTAAAACGGGATCGTGATTTTCATCCATTTAACGCACAGACAAATTACCCTGCACAGAACATATCCATGCCATCCAATGAACGAGAGATAAAAAGTCTGATGAAAGTGGGAACAGGTCTCGCCGTCTTCGGCGTGGTGTGCCCGTTCTTCTGGCTGAGTTTATTCTACGGTACTTCCGAGTTTGAGACGAAGATTTACGGTCTCCATTCCGGCTTTTTTATTGTCATCGGGCTTGCTCTGCTGGGAAAGGGATGGTACGACCTCAAAAGCACACGGGCCGACACTCCATGCGACGACGAAAGTAAGTAAGAAAATGATTTGACCTCGCTATAATAAACCGGTAAAAAGGTTAAAAAATATGCGTCAGCTTGAGAATGAGCTGAATAGCAAATACCCAGAGGACTACCCCGAATCCTGCCTTGATGTACCCGCTGGGGATCTTCACCATGCTCCTCGCACCAATCGTTGCGCCGACAAAGACCGCGACCGCACAGCCGAGAATCAGGGGAATGTCAAAGCCGCCGCTTGTCATGTGCCCGAATATGCCAAAGAGGGACGAGAAGATGACAATAAAACTGACCACGCCTGCGGAATTCTTGGTTGGGTACCGACAGAGAAATATCAGGAAGGGCACGATAAGGATACCGCCACCCACACCGAGCAGTCCGGACACAATGCCTACAAAAAAACTGAAGGCTACGATGAGGGCATACATGCCCTTTGAAAATTGCACCGGACATGCATCCTCATGGGTCGCCTTCTCCCAGTACGTGTAGATCATCCGTCCTTCCGCACCGATGAGGAAGATGACGAACAGCCACATTAAGAGAACGGGGTTGATGTACGCAGCCAATACTCCGCCAAGGAATGCACCCAGGCAGATACCCGGCACAAACCAGAGGGCGAACCGGATGTCAACAAGGTTTGACCGGTAGTAAACAATCGATGCGGACAGCGCCGTGATGAGATTGAGGACGAGCGATGTTGAGATTGAGGTCAGCGCCGCGTACCCAAGCAGGAAGAGAATCGGGGTATAGAGCGATCCGCCTCCCTGCCCGAACATGGAAAAAATAATTGAGACTATGAAGACCGCGATGATCGCGATCAGGACGATATTATCCATGACCTGCCTTCTACTGCGTACCTTTCAGGACATTCACCCAGGTCTGATCATATCCCGAACAGGGAATACACTCGGGCTTGCCGTCCACCATCCGCACGTAGCGCTCGAAGACGTACTCGCCGCATTTCTCGCACTTGATCTTGGCAAAGGAACCTTTCGGGCGGCTGAAGGTAAAGTCCGGCAGTTTTGCGACGGTGAACATCTCTGACTCCGACGCTGTCAGGACCATATCCACGACTTTGTTTACCACATCAGCCGGAACTTGTGAAGGCTCGATACCTTTCTTCCGGTAGACAAAGAATTCCTGTTTGCCGAGAGCGTCCTGGAATTCCGATTTCAGGTATACCCGTACCGCACCCTTCCCCGGGACCACGAGAAGACAGGCAACTTTTCCGTAGTTGAGCCGCTCCATCATGAGTTTCCCGTACGTGCAGCCGGTGACGGCCATGAACCCGTCGATCATGCAGGTCTGCGGGTGCCCGACACCCATCTCGGAGAGGCCGAATGCCCCGTGGTCCCCAATATGTGAAACACTTAGTTCCCGCATGGCGACCTGTCCCATCCGGTATCCGATTGGCATGAACGGGCAGATATGTCCATGGAAGTCCCAGGCCGCTTGCGGAATTTCAACTTTTTTTGAAGTTGTCATAAGCGATACTCATCGCAGTTACTATCCTAACTTTGCCAGTTTGATCCCAATAGATGCAGAAGGTGCAACCTCTCGCA
>JBAXDE010000076.1:0-8034 GCA_037141115.1 Methanomicrobiales archaeon
AGGATCCGCAGAGCCCAACGTCAAAGTGGTAGGCAATCTACCATTCGAGGCCGCTGTCAGAATTGCTAACATGAAACTTGAAAGCATGCTCTCGTACGAGCTGAAGACTGCCGTAAAGGAAGTCATCGGAACGTGTGTCAGCATGGGTGTCAACGTTGACGGCAAGCGCCCGAAAGACGTTCTCGCTGAAATTTCACAAGGCAAGTATGACAGTGTTCTCGTGAAGTAACATGAGAAAACCATAGGAGATCGAGGTCGGTCGCAAAACTATGGAGGAATCTGATGGTTGATAGGGCCAAAATTTTGGAAGCCGTAAACACGGCGATTGAAAAAGCGCCAGAGCGGAAGTTCTCTGAGAGCATCGATATTACCATCAATCTCAAGAATATCGATATGGCGCAGCCGAAAAATCGTATCGACGAGACGATCATGCTCCCCCACGGTACCGGAGATAAAATCAGTATCTGCGTTATCGGGAAAGGAGATATCGTCACGCAGGCTAAGGAAGCCAAGGTCGAACTGATTATCGGCCCTGAAGAAGTTGAACGGCTCGGCGGTCAGCCCCGCGAAGCACGGAGAGTTGCCAGTACATACCGGTACTTCCTTGCTGAGATGGGTGTCATGGCCGGTGTTGGCCGGTATTTAGGTCCCCGGCTCGGTCCGCGGGGCAGAATGCCTATGCCAATAGCAGCCCAGCAGGATATCCGCCCGATTGTGGCGCGCCTGCGCAACTCTGTGAAGATCCGTACCAAAGATAAGACGGTCTTCTCTTCAAAGGTCGGTACAACGGCTATGAAGCCGGAACAGGTCGCCGAGAACATTGAAACGATCGTTAAAAGGATCGAAGCTGTCCTTGCACAGGGTCCGTTGAACGTTCGTTCCATCTTTGTCAAGACCACGATGGGTCCCGCAGTGAGGCTGGAATAATGGCATTGTACACACACCACCTGCCCTCCTGGAAAAAGGACGAAGTCGCAGAGATTAAGAAGAACGCAAAGCAGTTCTCCTTAATCGGGTTAGTGGACATGTACGGTATCCCGGCACAGCAGGTGCAGCAGATCCGCAGAAACCTGCGGGGAAAAGCTGTCATCAAGGTGACCCGGAACACGCTCATCAAACATGCGTTTGAGGAAATTGGCGGCGACATCAAGGACCTTTCGCAGTACATCTCCGGTCACTCGGCGATTATCTTCACCAACGACAACCCGTTCAAGCTTTTCAAGCAGCTGGAAAAGACCAAGACCCGCATGGCGGCAAAAGCCGGTGACAAAGCACCGGAAGATATCGTCATCGAGAAAGGTCCGACCAGTTTCAAACCGGGTCCGATTGTTGGAGAACTCCAGCAGGCAGGCATACCCGCAGCGATCGAAAGCGGCAAGGTCAAGATCAGAGAGACCAAGACTGTTGTCAAGAAAGGCGGCGTCATCTCGGCAAAACTTGCTGCGATCCTCGTCAAGCTTGACATCAAGCCCATGGACGTAGGACTTGCACTGCAGGTTGCGTACCACGAAGGCGGAATCTTTGAGCCCTCCGTTCTGGCAGTCGATGAGACCGTAATTCTCGGACAGATCCAGCTCGCAGCCCGTCAGGCGTTCAACCTGTCGGTCAACGAAGCCATCCCAACCAAGGACACAATGGATGCAATCCTGACGAAAGCCGTCCGGGATGCCCGCGGTCTTGCGGTTGAGGCAGCGATCTACGAGAAAGACGTTATCGATGCGATTATTGGTAAAGCGTATAATGAAAGCCAGGCTATCAACGGCCTGGTAAAATAATTATTTGAGATATCTGAGGTAGTTTAAGATGGAGTATATCTATGCAGCACTTCTCCTGCACAAAGCAGGCAAGAAAGTCGATGAGAATGGCGTAAAGGCAGTCCTTACTGCAGCCGGTGTAGCAGCAAATGAATCACGCATCAAGGCACTCGTAGCAGCCCTCGATGGCGTGAACATTGAAGAGGCAATCTCCAAGGCAGCAGTTGCACAGGTTGCAGTTGCAGCACCAGCAGCTCACCACGCAGCAGCACCTGCCAAGGAAGAGCACAAGGAAGAAGACAAGAAAGGCGAGGAAGAGAGCGGTATGGCAGGGCTCGGTGCCCTGTTCGGCTAATCTCTTTTTTTCTCTTCTCGTTTGTGAATTATTAGATTGCTGTTTTTATTCTGACACCGTCATGTCAGTTCGATTTTCTGGATGATCTTACCGTACCGGATGGTCTCGTTAAAACAACCGGCCAAAATTATGAGAATTGTGCGTAGAAAACGGGGTACCCGACATACATTTCCGGCTGAACACTCAACGATGAATGCAAACGGCAGGTCTGTCTTGCGAATTCTGAATCCATTCTTTTTTTTGTGATGTGAGATGCCGGGGAATCCTTTCTGGTACCAGAATCGCTCGAAAAACATTCCGGTTCCCTGAAACCCCGGGAATAATCCTTTCAGCGGTTCATGCCCCGGCCCGGCGTATTGCGGGTCGGATGCCGGCAACAGATAATTTTTTTTAAAAAGCCATTGACGTAACCGTTCCCCATCAATTGCAATACGATATCGGATTGCAATGACAGGTGATGTGCCCTCTCTTTTTTTTGAAAAAGGCTTCTTATGGGGTGGAACTGACATGGGGATATATGATAGTCGGGGAGTATGAGTTTTGCCACGTGCATACCGGGAAAAAATATGAGCACGTGCCCAACCAGGACTCAAAAAGTATATATCCAATTACTGATTATCTGATTTTTACCTGGTGGATTCAGGGAGTAGAATGGAATCAGTTCACGTTTTTTATGAAAACGTGCTTTCCCGTAATCTTTCAGGAAATGATGCGATTGATCCCGGACAGGAATGCTGTTGCAGGTCCAGCCGTCACCCAGTCACCTGCGTCAGGAGAATGATTATGGCCGTATTATCCCCGTCACAAAATAACGTGCTCGAGCTCCTTTCATCAGAGGGTGAGATGACCCTTAAGGATCTCGTGAGTAAATCTTCCTCGTCCCCAAGGACCATACGATATGCCTTAAAAAAACTCAAGGAAAAAAACCTCCTGATCGAGAAGATAAATATGCGGGATATGCGCCAGATCATTTACCTGAACCGTTTGAACCCGGGAGAGGACAGCGGGCTGGCGAAATCTTCTGCCGCATCTCAGGGTAATCTTGTTATCTATGGGAGATTTGTCGCCAGCCAACAACCGGGATACTCAATGAACCGGCCTGCTGCTTTCACAATATCTCCCCAATTAGCCCAAAGGAGAGGATGAAGGCAATCATTGCCGGAATGGATGCGTGAGTTCGGGATCCCGCCCGGTGCTGAGGTACATCCCCCGGTTGTATTCAACGTTGAGAGCCCGGGCCCGGCGTATTTTCTGCTGGTGCTATTTTTCCCCCCTACGATCTTTCCCGGGAGGCATTGACCCACCCATGAGATCATAATCGCTATATGAGATCGGATTACAATTCCGGGTGATATACACTCTCATTTTCTGAAATGGATTAATATGGGGGGAAATGGCATGAGGGTATATCGAAGGCAGACAAGACGGGTACTGGTAATTGAACCCATGCAACTGGACAATGCGGAATTTGTCCCCCGGATTGCCTCCTTAAAAAAAGGAGAGTTTCAGATGGATTTTAGTGCATCACTCAAACGAGCGATAAAAACCGGCAATGTAGTTATTGGCCCGGACAGGACGGAAAAAAGTTTCAACGAGGGTACAGCCCGGATGATCATATTGGCGAATAATTGCTCCACTGATTTTAAAACAAAAATTAATGCAAAACAGAATCCGTTCATTCACCAGTTTGATGGTTCCAGCACAGCACTTGGAGCTGCGTGTGGAAAACCGTTTTGTGTAAGCACCCTTGCTATCATCAGCCCCGGCGAATCGGATATCCTGGGTCGCAAGCTGGTGTGAGATGGCCAGTATTCTTATGGTCCCGATGGCGTTTGAGACTTTTGAGGCATTGTCAAACTGGTCGGTACGGAATTGCCGGTCCTGTGAAAAAAACAGTTCTTCCACCCCCTGCAAGGCTCATGAGGAACTCTCGAATATCACACCGTTCCCTTTTGATTCTTCGGTAGTTGTGAGTAAAGATACGCTGATATTTATCGGGGCTGAAGGAAAGAACGGTACCGAATTCTGGACCTGCCCGCAGTACTGGAATATCCGTTGGGGTGAACACAAGGGAAATGGCGTGCTTCCAAGGATGCTGGATTCGGAGTAAACAGGTGGCATCAACTCCGGAATAAATCTGGTGATCAAAAGTGCGTGGTCATAACGATCACTGAAGTGACCATTTGATGATTGCAGGTACAAGACCGGGTCTCATAAAAAAATCCGATGAAAAACCAGAACCCTTTTTAAAAAAATGTATGAGTCCTGAACTCTTTATGATGATACCCTCAACCGTAAAAATAATACAACCGTTCATCAGGAATCCATCCCTTCCCGGTGACTGTGGAACCGTTCTCTCCCCCCTGATCGGAGTGCTGCAGACACCTGCAGAGATTGAACGGAATGCATGGCTGGACAAATAATTCGAGAGGGCAGCACTCAGTTTCCCTTTTTTGGACGGATATCTGCTCCGACAGGTTTTTTTTTGGATTGCCTTACGTTCCGGATAATTTTATTAAAAAAATTCACCGTCCGTAATTTATCTTCCCTGAAAGGAAACGAAATCCCGCGAACAGGGATTATCCCGGAATTCAGCATCCGTGATGGGAAAGCCGACGAAGAGATCTTTTTTAATTGCCCTCATATTTTTGCTGATGGTGTCGGTTTACTGTCCCGGAACACACCTTTTGGTACTATGATCTCAAACCGTGCACCGCTGCCCTCAATGCCGGTTTCCTTAATCTTAATACCGGTTATCCTGAGGATCTCCTGGATTAAGAACAGTCCAAGACCGGTACTCCTCTTAAACCCGCGTAAAAAGATCTCGTTTTTCTGGTCATTGGGAATTCCTGTACCATTATCTTCGCAGACAATGATCAGTCCAAGCCGGGTGTGCTCCATGGAAATAATAATCTTAGTGACATCCCCGCCATGCCGTTGTGAATTGTCAACCAGGTTAAAAAATACCAGTTTGAAGAGGGGATCTGCAAAAATTTCAATACCCTGAATGGAGGTCTGGAGGGTGATGTGCGGGGGTACATGGAGCTCTGATATGAGATTGTCCAGGTTCAGCCATTCGGGCTCGAGGGAACCCAGGGTCTGGTACACTTTGGCAAACTCGATCTGCGATCTGATCTCCCGGGTATTGGCATCAATGGTATCGAACAATGCAGTAATACCTGGATCAGATACTGTTTTTCTTGCGTGATGGAGGTGCTCTGATATCACGCTTACCCGGGTTAAGATGTCATGCCGTGTGATCTCGGTCAGCAGACTTATCTGCTGGTTTGCCTGAAGGAGTTCCTCTTCTGCCCGTTTGATCCCGGTGATGTCGAGTAATGATCCCATCATGGCAACGGGTGCACCGGCTTCATCCCGGACAAGGTGTGCCGATATCTGGATCTGCTGGGAGGTACCATCTTTTTTCTGCCCGGTTATCTCTCCCGACCAGGTCCCCTGCTCCCGTAAACTGTCGGCAATCATGTGCAATTCTTTTCCTGCATTCCAGAAGGTGTAGATCGACCGGCCAAGCACATCCTGTTCGTCCTCGTAGCCGGAGATCGACAGGAAGGCCGGGTTGACGTAGGTCAGGTTACCTGAAAGATCAGTAACCCCGATAGCGCTGATCGAGGAGAGGGCCGCAAAGTCCTTGAGACGTAATGCCTCTTCCACCCGCTTATGCTCAGTGATCTGGACAAGCCGTCTGCATTCCGCCTCATCCGCCCGCTTGCGCCCGGATATATCAATGACCAGCCCCATCACTTTGAATGGTCTGCCTGAGGAATCATATTCCGAGATCCCGCCAATGTCCCAGAACCAGCGATACTCCCCTGCAGCAGTTTTTATCCGGTACTCCGTCTCATAACTGGGCTTTGTTCCCGTCATGTGGTCACGCATCGCCTGCATGGTCGGTTCATAGTCCTCCGGGTGCAGCAGGCAGGTGAAGTCAGAGTAATGGGTGAACTGTTCAGGAAGATAACCGAGCATCTCTGCTTTCTTTTTGTAAAACTTGATGTTCCCGGTCTGGTAGTTCATCTCCCACCAGGCAATGTTACCAACGTCCATTGCATTCTGAAACCGCAACTGGGTGAGGGCCAGTTCTTTTTCAGTTTCTCTGCGTTCTGTAACATCCTCAACAAACCCTTCATAATGGGCGGGTACATCCGGCTGTTCAGGTACTATACGCTGATGCAGTTTTCCATACCACAGGGTGCCGTCCTTCCGACGATAGTGGTTCTCTTTGCTGAGGATTCCCCCGGCATTGAGTGTGGATGTTGTGACGATGTCGCGCTCTGCAGGTTCCGCATACACCTGCCCGGCAATGCTGGTGATGGAGGTTACGGCCTCTTCGGGAGAATTATACCCCAGCATCTCTGCCAGTGCAGGATTCAGATCGATAAATCTTCCTTCAAACGTAGAATGGAAGATACCCAAAGCAGAGTTACGATACAGGTTATGATATTTCTCCTCGCTTTTCTGCAGCAGCATTCCCGTCTTTTTCCGTTCAGCGGCTTCTGCCACTAAATTCCTGTTGACCTCGGAAAGTTCAGCTGTGCGTTTTTTGACCTGTATCTCCAGGTTGTCATGGGCCTGCCGGATCGTCTCTTCAGCATTCCTGATATCGGTGATATCGCAGATTGTAATGCGTACCGTTGAGTTTTCTTTACCCTTACCCGTGATACGGATCCCTTCCAGGAGGACTGGGAACGTAGATCCGTCTCCCCGCAGAATGCTGAGCGTGCAGGACTGTTTTTCCCTGTGGTTCAGCACTTTTATAAAGTGCTGGTCCCAGGGGTCGAGATCTTCTGGAACAATAAATTTCCTGAACCGTGCATTGAAGAGTCTGCTCCGTTCAACCCCCAGGAGTGTTGCACCCGTGAGGTTTACTTCAAGTACCAGTGCCTTGTCGTTGAGCGTGAGATAGCCGATCGGAGCAAATTCACAGAGGTCAAGGTACTTGTCCCGCGACTCTTCGAGTTCATTTTTTGATATCCTGATTTCTTCTGCCTGGGTCTCAAGTTCTACCTGGTGTACCTGGAGTTCGTGGACCATCTGCTCCGGTGTCAGCCCGGAAAATCCGTTAGACCGGGGAGAACGGGAGAGTTTCTGCTCCCCCCCATCCCGCAATGAATGTTCGTTGGTATCTTTTACGATCTGATCATATTTTTTCTGGATCTGGCGGGTCTCGGTGATATTCTCCAGGACCACCGCTGCTCCCGGCATCCCGTCATCGAGGACAATGGGAATATATTTTGTTCGGAAATGAAGAACTTCATTGCCTTTTTTTATCTCATGACTCACCGAAACGCTCTGCCCGTCATTTGCCTTGCAGATACCGGGCAGCAGGATATGGGAGATATCAACAACCGATGGCAGGGTATCGAACTTCCGGCCTACAACATTCTGCTCCGGTGTGCCAAATGTCTCGATAAACTGCGGATTTATTTCCCGGATCATGCGTTCATGATTTACGACAATGACCGGATCCGAAGAAAAAGAGAGCATCTGCATCCGGGGGAGGCGGTTGCAGACCTTGAAGAGTTTTGCACGCCCGACTACCTGGAGCTCAATTTGTCCGGTGATGAGCAGGGTATTGAGATATTTTGCCGTGGATGTCCGGTTCAGGGGAAGACATTTTGAGATGCTTTCGGTGGTCAGCCCTGCCGGTTTTTCCGTTAACAGCAGTTTGATCTTTGCCAATACCTCAATATCAGAATGAATTTTCTCCTCCCTTCAGGATTACCAGCCAGCCCAACAAGTCCCCTTGAAGTGATAAGGATTGCAGAACAGATATCTACTGTAGTGTGGCATGAACCAATAAACCAGACGTTCTATCGTCAAGAAATGCCGCCAGGATGCGGACAAAAATGAAAAATATGTATCCCCTCCAAAACTAAGGGAAAGATCGATATTTTAGTAAATATA
>JBAXDE010000077.1:0-7918 GCA_037141115.1 Methanomicrobiales archaeon
AGAGAAAACCGATGCTGGCCAATCTCATCTTCATGCCGGAGGCCGAGATCGAGAAGCGGTACGATAATATCGAGAAGATTGGCGATACCCTTGTCGTAGATATATTCATACCCGGTTTTAAAGACGGTGTCTATTTCTGGGCCAAGGCAAGCCCGCTCTATGATCCGCAGGGTAACATTTCCGGAGCAATCGAGACCATCCGGGATATCTCGGACCGGAAACGGGCTGTGCATGAGATGGAGCAGACAGCCCGGAGAATGGCAGAGATCATCGACTTTTTACCGGATGCTACGGTTGTCATCGATCTTGAGGGACGGGTAATTGCCTGGAACCGGGCTATGGAAGTGCTCACTGGTGTTTCAGCCAGTGCCATGCTGGGAAAGGGTAATTATGAATTTTCCCTGCCGTTTTATGGCGAGAGAAAACCGATGCTGGCCAATCTCATCTTCATGCCGGAGGCCGAGATCGAGAAGCGGTACGATAATATCGAGAAGATTGGCGATACCCTTGTCGTAGATATATTCATACCCGGTTTTAAAGACGGTGTCTATTTCTGGGCCAAGGCAAGCCCGCTCTATGATCCGCAGGGTAACATTTCCGGAGCAATCGAGACCATCCGGGATATCTCGGACCGGAAACGGGCTGTGCATGAGATGGAGCAGACAGCCCGGAGAATGGCAGAGATCATCGACTTTTTACCGGATGCTACGGTTGTCATCGATCTTGAGGGACGGGTAATTGCCTGGAACCGGGCTATGGAAGTGCTCACTGGTGTTTCAGCCAGTGCCATGCTGGGAAAGGGTAATTATGAATTTTCCCTGCCGTTTTATGGCGAGAGAAAACCGATGCTGGCCAATCTCATCTTCATGCCGGAGGCCGAGATCGAGAAACGGTACGACAATATCGATAAGATCGGCGATACCCTTGTCGTGGATATTTTCATTCCCGACTTTGGGGAGAATGGGGCCTATTTCTGGGCCAAGGCAAGCCCGCTCTATGATCCGCAGGGTAACATTTCCGGCGCAATCGAGACCATCCGGGATATCTCGGACCGGAAACGGGCCGAGCAGGAGATCACCCGTTCCCGGCGGAGTCTGGAAGAGATCATCAGTTTCTTACCCGATCCAACCTTTGTGATCAATCTTGAAGGGGTCATTATCTCGTGGAACCGGGCAATGGAAGTGCTCACCGGGGTATCAGCCGGCGATATGCTGGGAAAGGGTAATTATGAATTCTCCCTTCCTTTTTACGGTGAGAGAAAACCGATGCTGGCCAATCTCATCTTCATGCCGGAGGCCGAGATCGAGAAACGGTATGACAACATCGAGAAGATCGGCGATACCCTTGTCGTGGATATTTTCATACCCGGCTTCAAAGATGGCGTCTATTTCTGGGCCAAGGCAAGTCCGCTCTATGATCCGCAGGGGAATATTACCGGAGCAATCGAGACCATACGGGATATATCGGACCGGAAACGGGCCGAGCAGGAGATCACCCGCTCCCGGCGGAGTCTGGAAGAGATCATAAGTTTCCTGCCGGATGCAACGTTTGTCATCAACCGGGAGGGTTCTGTCATCACCTGGAACCGGGCAATGGAAGAACTGACAGGTGTGCCAGCCCAATCCATGGTAGGAAAAGGGGATTATGCCTATGCACTCCCGTTTTATGGCGAGAAGAAACCGATGCTCGCAAACCTCATCCTCATGCCGGAGGCGGAGGTGGAGAGCCGGTATACCCATATAAAACGGGAAGGCGATACGCTGGTAGTTGATACATTCATCCCGAAACTGGGTGTAGCGGGGAAGTATTTCTGGGCCAAGGCAAGTCCGCTCTATGATCCGCAGGGAAATATCACCGGGGCTATCGAGACTATCCGGGATATCACCGAACGCCGCGAGATGGAAGGGCGCCTTGCCCGTTCGAGCGCGGAACTCCAGATAGCTGCAGAGATCCAGCAGAGTTTCCTGCCGGAAGTCCTTCCCCAGATCACCGGTTTTGATATTGCAGCCCGTAGTGTCATGGCAAAGGAAGTGGGAGGGGATTTTTTCGATGTGATCCCTTTTGAGATAATCCCGCTCGAGCAGGGGACTCTGGGCATACTCATTGCCGATGTCTCAGGAAAAGGGGTACCGGCCGCACTCTTCATGGCATTATCGCGAATCGTTGTACGGGTCAATGCCATCTGGCACCGGGATCCGGCCCGGGCCATCCATGATGCCAACAATGTCATTGCTCAGGATTCCAAAGCCGGCATGTTCGTTACGCTCTTTTACGGTATCCTCTCTGAAAAGAACCGGACTCTTACCTATGTGAATGCCGGTCACAATCCCCCGGTGGTCTTCCGGAGCCGGGATGGCACGTTAGAAGAACTCATGCCAACGGGAATTGTGTTAGGTGCAGTCGAGCACCGGGAATATTTTTCCCGCACTATCGATATCGGGCCGGATGATATCGTTATCATGTACACCGATGGCATCACCGAATCGATAAATGCCCGGGAAGAGATGTTTGGCGAAGAGCGGCTCTATGCCATCATCCGGACAAATGCCCGGCTCTCTTCGCGTGAGATCCTGGGAAAGATCCTTGAAGGTGTGCTGGAGTTTACCGGGGATGTGCCCCAGTTCGATGATATCACCCTGATGGTGATTAAAGGGATACTGTGATTGTCGTCCCACGGGGTTTTTACGGGAATATGGCTCTGTTGAAATCCTATTTTCCTATGGTTTGCTTCCTCTTATCGGCTATTTGGAGGGTGACCCCCTCTCTCCCCCAGAGGGGGAGGCATCCCAAGGGGTGAATCCCTTTGACCCCTTATCTGTTTGTGGAGGGTTTCAACAGGGCCCGGGAATCTTAAAAATGACATGTTTTTTTATCGGTGCTCTCCTCACCACCGAAAAATACAATTCAGTAATCCTTTGCCGTGGAGAACGGTGATTCTGCATCGTCTTTCTGCTGGTGGTGCTCAAGAAGCCTGCGCACCTCATCGTATGCTTTCTGTTTGTCCTTGATGCCGGTAAAGAGGATCCGGACTTCTTCAATATCGTCTTTTATGTACACGGCTTCGTCATACGCAATGAGCAGGATCTTTCCCTCCGGCCCAAAGGTATGCTCTTCGCGTTCGCCAATCATATACCGTTCGCGCTGCTCTTTGGTTGGTGCCGCATACCGGTTCTCGTATCGGAAAACTCCCATGAAGACTACTCCTGGTTATTTGTTCTTAAAACATACGGGCAATTAAAATATTTAATGGCTGCCGGGTCCTTGCGGAGAGGAATTTATCCCGGCATATCTTTTTTACGTCCAGATCATGCAGTTCCCTTTTAAACTAATGATCTGCTGCCGCTAATCTCTCCATGTCGGCATCCTGTTCATCGAAATATGTCTCAAGGTAGACAAGGGTCTCGAGATCCACATCTGCATAGGTATGACCGCCGATCTCAAACGGGTTGTCCATGTCCCGGATCAGGAGCAGGAGGCCGATGAGCATGCTGCTGATGACTGCAAAGATGATTGTTGCCTCAATCAGGGGATCGATCTTTACAAACAACAAGAGGAGAATTACTCCGGCCGTGGCCACTTCGGCCAGGGCATAGGCCGCGGGAATGAAATCGGTCCTGATGATCACTTCGATACGGTTGGTCATCTTATCGATGATGCCCAGTTCATTTCTCAGTTTTGCAATCAATGGCGGAGCAACATTGAGGTACGAGAGGATCCTGATGTCATTATTGATCTTGTTCATCTCACGGTTGATATCGGGAAGATTGAATGAGTTTTCCCGAAAGCAGGTATTGATGGTGCGATGCAGGTCCCGGACATGAGCCCGGAAGACCCGGGCCGGTGCTTCGTCTGTCAGGGGTAGGACACGGCTGTCATTGTAGAGCGCTTTTAAAGAGGCCGCCAGTTCCCCCCCGACTTTTTCGCTCTCCTTAAAATCGGTAAATGTGCCGGTAAAAATAATTGCAATCGTGAAGATGGCGCCGGTGATAAAAGCTCCAACCACCGGGTTTATCGGTACCGTATCATAGCCGAATATGTCAATGAGGGTCCTTGGTACCAGAAGGAAGAGCATTAAGGCGATTGCCCTGAACATGAGTCCCCATTTCTTTTTGAATTCCGGATCCATACTGAGATATTATATTTTTAAACCTTTTAGGACAATCGGTTCGAATTCACGGGAATGACAGATTAAGGGGGAATTTACCGGTTCAAATAAAAAAAAGGGTGTGGGAATAATGCGGTCGGGATCCGGGTGCCGGAGTTCATCTGCTGGATCTGCTCAGGACACTGGAGAAAATTCCTCGATTTCGGTTATGCCCTATTTATGTGTAACAGGAAATGATCTGCTGTGGGCGGTTCCTCTGCCGGTGTAATGATTTGACCATTCACCCATTTCCCCTGTAGGAAAAGATGAGTGACGGGAAAAAGAGTGTTCACGGGCACCAATTGATACGATCCCGTAGCTCCCGAGAGAGGGAATGGGCCCGACCGTTTATTCCAGTCCTGCCAGGATCGCGGGCAGTTCAACCATGGCATCGATGGTAAAGTCCGCCTCAAACTCACTTCTGTCATCCGAGAAGCGGTCGCCGTACCGGGCATAGACCGAGCAGATCCCCAGCAACCTGCAAGGTTCGATATCCCGCCGGGGACTGTCTCCCACCAGGAGCACTTCATGGGTCTTTGCCCGCATCATCTCGAGAGCGAAGAGGAATGGATCGGGAGCTGGCTTCTTTACCCCGACCATATCATAGCTCACCATGCCGCAGAAAAACGGGAGGAGACCGACTTTTTCCAGGCGGAGGGTTGCATCCCGGGAGTGGGCATCGGTGACAATTGCCATCGGGTACCCGCTCTCTTTTAAGATTTGGAGGGTTTTAAAAACACCGGGATAAGGGGTAATATGACGGAGTTTCTCACTCTCGTACAAGCGGCAGGCATCCCGGTACAGGCCCCCGGGAGGAATCGACCGGTCAACCATATAGTCAAGAATATTTTCATGGGCTTCAAATCCCCGGTCCGGCCGCAGGAAATATTCAAAGAGGAGATCTCCGTCTCTCTCACCAAGAAACTGCGTGACTGCTTGACATGAGGCAATCTGTGCGCCGACAAGATCAAAAAGGGTATTGTCCATGTCGAAGAGGAGAGTAGTGATCTTCTTTTCGCGTATTGTATCTGCCATTCCTGGTAAGAGATTTACTCCCGGTCCTCTATGAGGTTATGGGTAGGGGCAGGTATTGAATTAAAAAAAAAGACTTTTTTGTATATGATCCTGGATTTTTTCCCCATAACGGCCGTGCACACCCGTATGAAAGATAGCTAAATGTTCAACTGTTCCGTGTGATTCGGCAGATCTCTGTGCCGAATTTTCCGGAAGAATGTCCTATACCGCAATTGTCCGGTCCGGGAACTGGACCGTTGCCTCATCGCAGGTTGCGGTGGTCTTTATGATGAGTGTCTGCTGGACGCACTTGGATGCAAGAAATCCGCAGTCCGCGTTGATCACGATCGGTTCACTCTTTGATTCCCCGCTCTCAATGGTACCTATGCATTTGTTGATAGAAGACTCGCCATTTAAAAAGATCGTATCTCCTCCACTGGTGACCAGGGAAATTGCAATGCAGACATTGTGCGCTGCCTCATAACCGGTATTGGTGATGGTGGGGGTGAGCTGACGGCAGGTCAATCCACATTTTTCCGTATTTCCCGGCTGGATAACAAAATCCACGGGTTTTGCCGGAGTGTCGACCGGGATTTGCTGCACGGTGTGGGAGGGTGCAGGATTGGCAGGACTTCCCAGGGCCGCCGGTGCGGCAGGAGCGCTGCTCCCCGCCGGAGGTTGGACCAGGAATACAATTATGAGCCCGATGACAGCCAGGACTACTAGGATGACAACTGCCATTCCTGCCTTTCTTCCGGACCATGAGGATCCGGGCTCATCTTTTTTCAGGGATTCCGAAGGAATCATAGGGTAATTTCTCCTCTCTTATTTTCATTGGTGGTGAAGCTATAATACTATTGCAGGATGAAACGAGCAGGCTCATTCTCTTAAGGGGTATGTCCGGACAGATGCGGGTATTTTGTCTGGTTGTTGCTATTCATCTCCCTCAATGGTGATCACCATTTTTCCGGAATCTTCGGCAGGTCAAAGATTTAACCCAAAGACTGCCAATAGAAATTATCTGTTGGGATGTGCTTAAACGGAGGATATATTTCTCATTGAGATCCGCCTGGGAACTACAAAATGGCGAATGAACGAGACGATCTCTGCCATAGCAAAAAAGTTCCGGCTGGAAGGACTCATTGAGAAGCACCCGCATATCACCCTCTTTGGCCCGTTGAGCCTCAACGAAGGTACCGGCCCGGAGCAGCTTCTTGAGACAATCGGGAAAGTTGCATCCGGGTTCGGGCCGGTTCCTTTCATGATCGACGGCTGGGAGAAACGCGATGGCATGCACGGCAGCGTGATCGCGTTTTGTGTAAGGCCTTCCGATGAATTAAAAAAAATAACCGCAATGATTGCCGGTGCACTCACCCCCCTTACCACCAGTTACAATCCCTGGGATGCATCTCCCGAAATGAAGTGGTTTCATATCACGATTGCTAACCGGCTTGATCCCCCCCGGGCAGAAGGAATTTTTTCCCTTATTGCAATGTCGAGCGAGACCCTGCCGCAGATTGACCGATCGCTGGACGGGATCTTTCTCCGGCCCATAAAATGGCTGTTAAAGGTACTGCAGCTCAGGAATCGCCGGGTCATCTGGCCGGTGACCCTTGACGAACATGGCCTCCGGATCACTGTCATGCAGGGTGATGCAATCCTTGCCGAATATGATCTCTTGGATAAATGCTGGATCTCCAAGGGATCGCGCCATACCTCCGGGTCATGGCAGAAGAGCCTGTCACGCTATCGAAGGGTTATGGGTTTTGAACTGGCAGCCCGGACCAAAAATCCAGGCGAAGACCTGTACGTGATTTCGGACCTGCACCTGGGGCACGCCAATATCATAAGGTACTGTTCCCGCCCGTTCATCTTTGCTGATGTAGCAGAGATGGACAGCATCCTTATTGGTAACTGGAACTCGGTGATTGATGCCAGAACCCGGGTCTTTTACTTAGGTGACCTGCGGTATGGCAGCCATTCCCATAGCGCCGGGCAGTACCGGGAAGACCTTGCGGGAAATATCACCTTTATCCGGGGAAATCATGATGAGGCCGGATGGGGCGTGCCATCATCGATCGTGGAATTACGGGGATACACGTTCCTGCTCGTGCATGATCCTGCCGATACTCCCGCGGATTTTACCGGCTGGACTGTTCACGGCCATTACCATAACAATGATCTCCATCATTTCCCGTTCATCAATTTTGTTGATCGCCGTATCAATGTGAGTGCAGAAGTTATCGGCTATGTTCCTGTAGGATTGCATGAGATCTGCTCTCTCCTGGAAACCCGGCAGAACAGCGGGGATCAGAGCCCCATCCTCCTCAGATATCCCTATGTCAGCTAAATTTACCCGCATGGCCTGAGTCCCTCCCTTTTTCATAACCTATTTACCTACCCGCAGTAGTGTTCCAGTGTACTGGAGTAATGACAATGCTGTTTGAACGGATTGTATCGGAAGGAATCTCCCATATCTCCTATCTCATCGGTTCACAGGGAAAGGCCGCAGTGATCGATCCGCGCCGGGATTGTGATATCTATATCGATATTGCACGAAGCAATGATCTGATCATTACCCATATCTTCGAGACGCACCGGAACGAGGATTATCTGATTGGCTCTCTTGAACTCGCGGGCCGTTGCGGGGCAGAGATCTACCATGGCGCTGATATGCCATTTTCCTATGGAAAGCCCGTTTCACAGGTAGTGACCTACCCTACAACTGAATATGGTGTGACAAAAATTCTTCCCATGTCC
>JBAXDE010000078.1:0-7906 GCA_037141115.1 Methanomicrobiales archaeon
TTACGAAAAAAGATTGTTGGGACTTCTGTGGGGGGATCTGGTCAGTAACAAAAAAAGAGCAGATAAAAAATCACGTTACCATGACCAGTAAACCACAAAAGAAACAACCAACATTCTCCCTTGCCCGGCATGACGAGCCCATGGAAGAGCTGGTGAAAGGTACGGACAAAAAGACTCTGGCCGTCTGGGCAATTGACTGTGCACAACGGGTTCTGCCATACTTTGAGGAAAAATATCCGATTGACCCCCGTCCCCGTAACGCCCTCACCACACTCCGGGCATGGATACAGACCGGGGTATTTCACATGGCTGAAATACGCGGGGCATCGCTTGCATCTCATGCCGCTGCCCGGGAAGCGGGTGAAGATTCCCCCGCCCGCTCAGCGGCCCGTGCTGCAGGCCAGGCCGTGGCAACAGCCCATGTCCTCACGCATTCCCTTGGAGCGGCAATATATGCCCAGCAGGCTATCTGGAGAACTGCAGATCCGGCTGATGCGGATACTGCCGTTACCGGAGAACGGGACTGGCAGTACCGGCACTTACTCGCATTGAGAGAAAAAACAGGTTCGGAATAATATTTTTTTCTGGGACAGCCGATTTTTTCGGACCCGGCGGCATCCCGTTCCTTGTCAATACCCGGATCTCTCCACTTGGGCTGCGTCATTGGCATAGAGATTATTGCCGTCAAAATCCAGCCAGAATACCTCATCGGATGACCGGTCAAGGGATATTTTTAAAGGAGATCTGATTCGTTTTTGATGAGGGGGACGGGATACACAGGGTATGTCCGGTATCTGGTTACCACACAGTAGACACGGGTAACAATATTCTCGCTGGAATGATTCGGAACAGAGCCAAAAAAAGGATGGAGTTCCGGATACCATGGATATGAAATAATCATGCCGCCATTGCTCCTTACCGGGTGTAGCTTTTGGATCACTGTCTGGATTTACAAAAAATCCCCCAACAGGGTAGAGGATGGATGCAGTTTACCTTTGTTAAAATCAGCGTGCAAGGGATATATTTCACCACACATTAAAGAAAATCTGCTTCAAATCAGATTTTGGAACTGCAGCAAAGGAGTATATGTAATGCTGTAAAATTCTGGTCAACTCGGGGATTTGTGTCATATACATGGCAAAAACCCAGATCCCAAAAAGGTGTTGAAAATAAAAAATGTATGAAAACCCAAAGGAAAACCTCAACGTAAACTCCCGTAATGTGATAGGTGAGATCCAAACAGCTGCACATGCCGTATTTGCCAGCAGATATACTGAGGTATGTACCCCAATAAAACCGGGCAGAGAAACATTTATGGATACCCGGGGATTCACCTATCATTCTGTGCGTTCCTGCGATCTCAACCTGATCAGGGACAAGTGACTCTACCACCATGTATCGTCTCCAGAGCCAGAACCGACGGGAACGCAGTTTCAGGACGCACCCGTTTGATGAGCATAGCGAAAAGCGACCCATGCACCGGGATGATTTTAATGCACTCCTTGCCTGGGTGACCGCAAAACGGTTCCAGGAAGGCGTACCGTAAAGTATCCTTCGCCGTAATCATCCGTAATCAGCCTTCACTCCAAAGGGTAGTTACAGGGAATCTTTTTTAAAAACGATCATCTTCCCGCACCGTGAACCGCTCTGCGATCTATCGTCCCTTTTTTCTCTGCATCCTGCCAGGAGATCCTGGAGAGTTCCCCGGACTAAAAAACTCCCGTAAATCTCCGCAAAGGGTTCTCTTTTGGTATGTTAATCATCCACCATCTTTCTGGCCGGAACCGGATCGCCACGCATAAGAACACTCCGGACATACAATCATCGATAGCACGACCACATGATGTTCGAGAAAGTACTCATCCCCACGGATCTATCGGAGACATCTGAAAAACTCGTGGCCTGCGCAAACGATATCCGGAACATACAGGAGGTAGTCTTACTCCATATCGTCCGCACCGGGCATACCATTGTACGGGAACGTGAGGAGGTGGAGCTGCAGCAGGCACTCA
The DNA here is from genome assembly GCA_037141115.1 of Methanomicrobiales archaeon. GTDB lineage: Archaea > Halobacteriota > Methanomicrobia > Methanomicrobiales > Methanospirillaceae > Methanoregula. Next base: position 2,013 of record JBAXDE010000078.1, read on the forward strand.
TCACGAACCCGGATATTTCCGTGAGATGTATCGTCAAGAAAGATCCCGGCGATGACATTCCTGCAGCAATCCTCAAAGCTGCCGAGACAGAGCGGCCCTCCCTGATCATCATGGGAGCCAGGAAAGGGCGCCTTAGTAAAATTCTCTTCGGCCATGATGACATCGAGGTTCTCGCCCACAGCCGGACCCATGTCCTCATCATGCGGTTTCCCCCGCAGGGCTTCTTTACATTCGGTCCCCGGATGGTGGAGGGCCCCCTTTTCTTCCGGATTCTCTTCCCGCTCGATTTCTCCCGGCCCGCTAACGAAGCGCTCAGATTTATCGGTGAGCTTGAAGGGGTCTCAGAGATCATTCTCCTCCACGTCATCCGGAAGATCGAGACAGAAGAGCGGATGAATTTCATTCTGCGGGAAGTCGAAAAACGCCTCGCAGACACCCGGGAGAAGATCAAGGCAGCCCACCCGGAGATACGGGTGAAGATGATGGTCCGGTACGGCGATCCGACCCGCCAGATCGCAATTGTCGCAGACGAAGAGTTCGTCTCCCTCATCATGATGGCCCGTTTCGGAAAGAGGGACTATATCCGGAAAGTCCCCCTTGGCATCACGGCATCGAAGGTGACCGCACTGACAAAAAAACCCGTGCTGGTCATGTTCACTGCGATCCAGTTGGAGATCAACACCCGCGAGCTCGCCACGTCCGAGTTCTACCTGGCAGAGAAGATCTGGTTTGACTATCACCAGACAAAATCAGATCCCAAGCACGACCGGATCTTTGCTGTTTTTATTGAAGACACGCCGGTCAGTGTTGCCCGGTGCAAGCGTCATGCTGACGGGTATGAGGTTGACGGGATCTTTACCTGGGATGAATTCAGGGGCAACGGGTACGCCCGGAATGCCATTGAAGCGCTGATCCGGGAGTGCGGTACTTCCGTAATGTACATGTACGCAGTGCTGCACCTCGTGGACTTCTACAAATCATTCGGGTTTGTACCCATACCTGAAACAGATCTGCCCCTGTCCGTCCGGAAGAGATACTCGTGGGCCATGGGTGAGATGGAAAACGCAAAAGTCTGCCCGATGAAACGGGATCCAAAGAGGCGGAATACTTCTGGCGGATGACAGACTCGCTGTTGTTTTGCTTACCCCCGATCCACGCCAACGAAGATGAGACGGTTGGGTTCAGCAGATTGCCAAAAAAAGAATATGCGTGATATTCGGAAACGGGCTCCCGAAATCGTTTTTTTACGCCTTAGAATATCCGTACGACAGCCGGCAGGTTTGGTCATTCTTAAAAAGACTAAAAAAAACCTGCATGATGTCAAAGACTTCGCACCAAAGCAATGAAAATTCAGCCCTCCTAACTCAATTTCCATTTGCCTGATCTATCGTCAGAAGTTCTCAAAAGTTTCATGACAAAAACAGCATCGTTAAAAAAGTTAGTTCTTTCTCATCACCAGAACAAGCCCCACAAGCCCGGCTGCACCAATCGCTGCAAGGGGTTGCATGCCGGATTTCGTTGTTGGAAGCGGAGCCGGGGGAACGGGTGTTGCAGCAGTTGCCGTCACTGAATTGGTTGCAGGAACCCCAGGAGTGGGTAAGATCACTGCCTCTTCAGGCCGGGTTGTAGTCGCGGTCCCGAGGTTGGTCTGGCTATATCCGACCGGGGGGACCACCGTTATGTTGAAGACCGAGATCGGCTGCAGGCCGGTCCCTGATGTCGTTCCGCAGAAACCGGCTGACATCTCGCCATTCCGTAAGAAGACCTCAATGCTTGATCCGTCATTCCTGCCATTGAAGTGGAGATCCTGGCCGGGAAGGAGTACATTCTGCTGTACCAGCATTCCGTTGCTCAGGACCTTCACCTCGGTGGACTCCACCGTGCAGACCAGTCCCGTACAGGCAGAGCAGTCAGGAGCCATGGTGATATCCAGCGCATACCCCGCAGCCAGGGGTGTCGGGATCTTCTCCGGATCGCCCACCATGGCCGTAACGTTCTCCTCGTTCTGGCGTGTGCCAGAGAGTTTGGCCAGCGTGATCCAGGTACCTCCGGCGCCGCCCAGGCTCGTGGCAACGATCGTGTCCCCGGGTTTAAAGACAGAGAATGAGACACGGTCCGGTACAGTTCCCGTGAGAGTCTCAACGCTCATCGGGGTATAGGTACAGATCGTTCCTCCTCTTGCCGGATAACTGCACCCGTACTGCCGGGGGTGGTCAAGAGTAAGGGTATTTGATACCGGGCTGATGGCAGCAACCGTGCCTTTGACCGTGACTTCCTGGATAGTTGCCCCGGCAGGAATGCATAGGCAGCAGAGAAACAGGACAGCAATAACGATGAGGGGAAAGTTCGGGTTCATGAGCAATAATTCTCCGTGTAGTTTCCTACTGGATATACCAACTATAAAAAATCTCACTTAGGGTTTATTGGGATATGCGTAAGGAAGATCCGGCCATGGTTCAGGACCGGGTTTTCTTAAAAAAAAAGACCGATTAAAAAAATGCCGGTTTTGCCGGAGGTGCTCAGATGAATTTTCTTTTTTACCAATGTTAAAAGCGGGATGCAGCAGACAAGCAATAAAAAAAATTACATGGGGAAAGCGAGCCCGGAGGCTTTACGGGGACGTGATCTTGGTGATGGTCAGTTCGTAATTGAACGGCGGGGTCTTTACGTAATTTTCATCGGATTCCATCCACCGTGCATCAACTACATACACATAGGGGGCAATGGTCTCGACCGTGAAGGTCTTTGTTTCATCGGTGACTTTTCCCAAGGACATATAGGGCGTAATGAGACCCCACTGGATCTTATCAGCACTGGAATCTTCCACGGGGATCATGGTATTTCCCTGGAGTTCGGATGCCTGGGTGGCGGTAACCGCGTAGCCGAAGACGGGTTTGTCTGACTTGAGCGTGATCCGGTATTTCACGCCAATTTTTGAGAACTGATCACCCATGGCCTTGAAGTCATACGTCTTGAACTCGGTTGGCGAGATCATGCCTTTGGTAGTGAGGAGGAGCGTTTCAACCTCAGCCCGGGTCGCAGTCTTCGTTACCTCGGGTGTCTTTTCAGTAATAGCCGCAACCGGTGTCGTGACAACAGCCGTTGGAGGGATGGTTGTGATGACGGTAACGGGGGTTGCTGGTTGGGTTGCTGGCGGTGTTGCCGCCGCGGACTGCGGGGACGTGCAGCCGGAGAACATGACCGCCATGGCGAGCAGGAAGATGAGAATACCCAATACGGATCGTTGAGGCATAACCACCAATCGGATTCAATTCTATTTATGTCTTGATTAAAACGGGTACTGCAGATGCGAGAGGGAACGGGAACACCGGCCGTAAACATTCCCGGGCCGGATTATTTTTCAGTTACCGGATCCGTTCATGCCGGTTATTCAGCATTTTTTTGTCCTGAATACCTTGTTCAGGAAAACGGTTTTTATTGAGCGATATTGGGGAACGCGGGTGTCCGGATGCCAAGGAGATGAAGGCTCCGGACCACCCCGTAAAATGATGCACCCTCTCTGGTGAGAGATTGTCTGCCGGCGTTGATATCGCGATTACCCGGCTCTCAACACACCAGCCATTTCCGGTAGTGCCATGTAGACAGGAATGTCGTTAACTTGAATTCACAAGGCGATCTTTTTTGGTTTTATGAGACCGGATACAACTCGATCGTATTGTGGGATTTCCCCCCGGGGGAATCGGCAGCATTTGCAAATCCCCCATGAGCGTAAAAAACCATTGACTGGCGTAAAATTTTTGTTGATGTATGTAAAAACAGGGGCTGAAATTACGATTTTACCCTTAAAAAAATGCTGAAAACCTTCTTACTCACGCGAATAATTTCAATAAAAAATCCTGGCATGACAAGAGGTAGGGGCGATCGCTTTCTGCACCATGCCATGCAGCACTGAAGAGTAAGAGCAGGGCATTGTCAAGCTGGGCATCAAATTTCCGGTCTTCGCTGTACTCCGGGTGGGCTGGGTTTGCCAGTAAGTCTTCATCTTCTGGTAAGAATACCTGAAAGGGATCCGGCCGGGGGAGAGACTGTTCGAGAATGAGCGCATGCTCGTGAACAATTGCAAATGCACGCACGAGCGCAGGAACACCGGCTGGTTGATCGCTGGCTGCTCCGGCTACCAGGGCGACATGCCGGTATTCACCCTGGGCAAACTGGCTGATTACGATTGCCGCCTGGTGTGCCGCGTCAGGAACGATACCACTCAATGCATCGCAGGTTTGTCCGGTATATATTTTGAGAGGGGCCGCCAGTTCTTTTCCCAGGGATACTGCCGTATGCGATGTACCGAACCGGTATTTCAGGCGTATCAGTAGCAGGGTAATACTTACCGCATAGAGCAACTGGAGGGTAAGTCCGGCGGTAAAGTCAGTGGGCACAACAAAGAAAATGATTGCATAGATCGGCGTCGATAATGCGACAATATCCTTTTTTGGCCTGATCCAGGCAAGGTATGCCAGCAGGCACGAAGCAATAAGGCAACCAATGGCAAAATACTGGAAATCGATCTCAAAACCCAGCTTCCAGGAAAGGACACCGGCCAGCGGTGAGCCAAACGAGAGTAAAGGAATTGCAAGCTCTGTTATCCGCTGCTTTTGAAGCTCCGAAGGAGAAATTACATCTGAACTGGTCATGTCTGCCCGATCCTGTATTTCAAAGAGATGATATGGTAATCTGGAACAAGTGACAGATGAGAAAGACCGTCTTACTCATCTGCCGTGCTTGTTGCACTTTTCTTCCGTATAGATACGCAGTTGATGACCGGTTCGCCTGTCACGATATAGCGTCGGATAACCTGCCCGAGCACAATAACGACATCGTTTACTTTGATCGTATCATCCGGACTGGTGAACATCTTGACCGATATCGCACCGGACCGATCTGCAACAGAAAACTGGGGGCGGTTGAGGAACTGGAAGTGGACGCGTTCTACCACGCCATCAATCCGGACAATCTTTCCCATCATATTTTCATTGATCAGTTTAACGCGCACGGTCTTTGCCTGGCGCTCATACTCAGGCTCAAGATCCGCGTACTGGCTGCGGCTCATATAATTGAGTGCAACAGGAATGACGAGAAGCATGAACAAGGCAGGGATCATCCAGATAAGGTTGGCCCGTACCTCAGGACTGAACTGAGAAGCAAGAATAAGAGAGATCGTGAAGAAGACAAACACCGCTATTGAGATGTTTGAAACCTTCACTTCGACATTTCCGATCTTCATCGAAAAAATGATTGGTTGTTGATCTACTTCAGTGCTGCGATCTCTTTGCGGAACGCAACCCAGTAGATAACGCCAACGAAGAATATACCTCCGACAATGTTACCGAGAGTTACCGGTATAATGTTTGCGGTCCACATGGTGACCCAGTTTACACTGGCAACGATCTTCGTTGGGTCTGTAATAAATCCCTGGGTGAAGATACCTGCGGGGATAAAGTACATGTTAGCGATCGAGTGTTCGAATCCGCTGGAAACGAAGGCCATGATCGGGAACCAGATACCAAAGAACTTACCTACTGCGTCATCTGCACAGATTCCGAGCAGGATAGCGAGGTTGACAAGCCAGTTGCAGGCAATGGCTTTGAGGAATGCAGAATAGAATCCCATTATGCCAACATAACCGCACTTGGCCCCAGCTATAGCAATCGCCCGGGAACCAAATGCAGTGACCGTTCCAACACCAGCTGCATCGAATGAGACAAACGGACCGTTTGCACAGATGTATGCAAATACAACGGACCCGATGAAGTTCCCAATGTAGACAAAGAGCCACAGGTTCAGGACCTGTGCCCAGCTGACCTTGTGAATGAATGCAGCCATAGAGGCTGTTGCATAACTCCCGCCGACCCCTTTAAAATAAAGCGAAAGTACTT
>JBAXDE010000079.1:0-7845 GCA_037141115.1 Methanomicrobiales archaeon
TCTCTGATTTTCTCATAGGTGATTACTATGAAACCCGTAACCGAAGAACAGGTCAGGGCACTGTTTGCCCACCTGGAATCAGGAGATGCGGATAATTTCTTCCGGCATGTGGCTGATGATGTTGACTGGACGGTGATGGGAACCCACCCGCTGGCCGGGACCTACCATGACAAGCGGGAGTTCATTGCCCGGACGTTCACGAGACTCAACACGGTGCTCAAAGACGGTGTGCTGCTGCGGGTGACGCATATCCTTGTCTCAGGGAGTACCGCAGCGGTTGAACTCGAAGCCCTCTCCACCGCTCTCAACGGCGCCCCGTTCCGCAACCGGTACTGCTGGATCTGCCGGTTCGATCACGATCGGATCGTTGAGGTCCGGGCGTACCTTGATTCGGCGCTCGTGCAGAAACTTCTTGACGATAATGAGCCGGCCGTGAAACGGAAATAAGTGCGAATTGCATACCTGTCACCATCAGGAATTTGATACAGGAGGGGATCAGGAATCGTAATTAAAAAAACGATCCGATCCGGTCTCTTTTTTTACAGAGATCATTCAATCATCCTCCATACAGCCCAAAAAAATTATATTGGTAAATTTATATGAAGCCTATAGCGGTCTCCGGGAGGCAAATCTTCCGAAATATGACCTTTACGTTGCGTACAAAAACGGAGCGATTGAAAGCCCGCTAAATTGCACGGTTTTTTCCGATGGATATTGGCCCTTTTTCAAAAATATCGATTTTAAAAAGGATTTTTGTCGGGCGTTGGCACCATTTCCTGTGGAACCTCCTCCTGATGGAAGGCTATATTCCCCTCTCCGTCGTAGAAAACCGTTGACCTTTTTGTCAGTCTCATTCTCTCCTTCCAATTCCTGATCCGGTTTCAGGGAAAATGGCGTACCATAACCTATCACAGTATCTTTCATTTCGAGGAGTCTGGATATGAATCCTTGTCCCTTTGATCATCATTATTATCCTCCTGTTCAAGATTAGTAATCCAGAGGAATGATGATCGTATGGACCCGGTAAAAATCCCGAAAATGCCCAAAGCCGAGTATGATGCCCTGATCGAACGCCAGTATGTATCAAGGATCTCGTTTGGGGCTTGTGACCATCCCTATATAGCGCCGTTCATGTATGTCTTTGACAAAAAGTACCTCTACTTCCTCTCCACCAAATACGGCAGGAAGATGGAGTATTTTGCACAAAACCCGAAGGTCTCGGTCGAGATCGAGGAGTATGCTCCCGACCTCTCCGCCTTTACCTTTGTGAGCCTGCAGGGTATGCTTGAAGAGGTGAAGGATCCGGCACAGAAAATGAAGGTACGGGAGCAGTTTGTTGCGATGATTGCAAAGAACCGGCTCTCACACCGGGTACTCACGGCTCTTGGTCACAGCCCGAATGACAGCCCTGACGTGATCGTCAAGGAGGAGCGATCGCTTGTCTGGAAACTGGTCGGGGTCAAAGATATTGTTGCCCTGAAAAACGGGTAAACCCCTTTTGTTTTTTTTCCCTCCAGCCCCTGGCAGGAAACTCCCTTTTATTACCAGCACCGTCCCATGAGGCAGTATGCGCACAACGATTCTTCTGATCGGTGCCCTTGCAGTTATCCTGCTGCTGGCCCTGCTGCTCAGCCGGTCTTCTGCTGACACCATTCCCTACTCAGTCAAAGGAACGACCGGCGAGATTGAGTTTCGCCAGTACCCTGAGCTGGTGCTTGCCACGGTCGATACTGCCGGGGACGATGCCGGGTTCAACCTGCTCTTTGCCTATATCTCCGGCAGTAACAAACCCCGCGAAAAAATCCCGATGACCGCCCCGGTCATAACCTCCCAGAAAATTCCCATGACTGCTCCGGTTGTTTCCGATGCGGCATCGATGTCGTTTGTGATGCCCGCAGGAACAACGCAGGAGGAGACCCCCGATCCGCTTGACAGCAGGGTACGAATCGTGACGATTCCGGAACGCGAGATAGCCGCAATCCGTTTTTCGGGATATGCCCCCCCACAGGAGGTGGATGCGAAAACCACACGGTTGCAGGAGGGTCTGAAGAATGAAGGGATCCTGACCGTGGGCGAGCCGTTTCTGATGCGGTATGATTCCCCGTGGACGCCCGGATTCCTGCGGCGGAACGAAGTGGGAATAGAGATCCGGCGGTAAGGACCGAGCCTTACCGGGAAAATAGCTCACGGGCTTTTTTGTTCCGTGCCAGGGTCTGGCCGGCACGGAACTTCTCCTGCGTAAATCTTGAGGCCGGGGTTTTTAAAATTTGCGAAATACCAAAACCGGGGCAGTCAGCTCCCCCACGGGAATTACCACCGGATCCGTAGTCCAGCCCGGGATATATTTTTAAGACCAGTCCTCCTTTTTAAAAAAAAGGAAAAGAAGAGAAATCCGGAAAGGACACCCAGTCCCTTCCACGATTCCCCCTAAGAAAGAACATCTCACACCCGCTCCCACAGGATCAAAAAGACAAGGGAAAGATACACGATGAACCCGTCACCACTGGAAAACAAGACCTGCCCACATCCCGACCCGACACTGACCTGGAAATGTTCGGTGTGCGGTTTTGTCATTACCCGCGAGGAGCCGCCGAAAGGATGTCCGAAGTGCGGCAGTTCTTCAGCTGAATTTCTGCTGATGAAACCCTACGAACAGTTTGCATATGATGGTGTAAAATTCGATATCCTGCTGATCAATGGGAGCCCCCACCGGGCAAACAATACCGGTTACATGCTGGACTGTGCCGAAGAGGCTCTCGGCCGAAAGGGTGTCAGTTACCGCCGCTACAACCTGAATGAATATAACCTCGATCAGTGCTGGTGCTGTTACAGCATGAAGGCCGAGTACTGTACGTACCCGTGCCGGAATGCAGAGGATGATATGCCCGCATTCCATGAACTTCTCGCAGCCTCAAAAGCAGTAATCGTGGCGTGCCCGATCAACTGGAACACCATGTCAGCCCGGCTCAAGGTCTTCCTCGACAGGACAACCTGTATGCAGAATCTCTTCCATCTCAAAAAACCCGGGCTGACCGAAGGGAAGATCCTGGGAATTCTTGTCTGCGGTCACGAGGATGGTGCAATAAAGACTGCCATGGACATCAACCTCCATTTCCAGCAGATGGGTTTTGTCATGGCACCGTTTGGTATCGCCTTCAGGACGCACGGGGCACAGTTCAACAGTAAAACGGATGCAGAGTTTTTCCGTACCGATGAGTTGCTGGTCACCCAGATCAACGGGGTAGTGAATAATGTGATCGCTCTGATGCAGATCGATATTGAATCACAGCTGAAAGGAAAACTCGTACCCGTCTCTGAGTGAATATCCCGTTCAGGTCTCAATAGTGGAGACTGGAAATAACCGGATAATCACTATTTTTGGTATGCCCTGTTCACAATCCTTATCATCACGCCCGCTCACAGATTCAAGATAGCCATACGGAAATCCTGATACCATGAAACCACACCTGCCTTTGTTTGTCTTCCTTGTCCTGCTCCTGTGTATCACACCGGCCCATGCCGAGAGCCCGACGGTGATTGTTGCCGATTACGTTATCTCGCCATCCGTGCTGCAGCCCAGCGATGTCGGGACGATAACCGCAACCATCCGCAATACCGCAGGTTCGGCAAACATCAGGGAAAATACCGGCATCCAGACCGGAGGAACCTTTGAGAATACCAAAGTCACCGATATCGGTGTCAATATCGAGAGTGTGCAGCTGGAATCAAAGGATGTTGAAGTCATCTCCGGCAACTACAAGCAGATTGGTGCGATCGGTCCCGGGCAGTAGATTCCCATCACGTTCCTGATCCGTGCCCCGGCACAGGACGGCATCTACTTTCCCGAGATCTGGATCGATGTAACCGGGGGCCAGAGCGTTCGCCAGCCCATCCCGGTCAATGTAAACACCCAGGTCGCAATCCTGAAAAAACCGGCCCTGACGGCTATCAAGACGGTGCCCGATGGTGTCAACCCCGGCGATGATATTACCGCACAGGTGGTCCTGAGAAATGATGGTCTCTCCCGGGCAGACCAGGTAACCGTCACCGTCAACAGTACCAGCCCCTCCCTCACCCAGAAGACCTCCAGCACGTACCATGTCGGGAGCCTCCTCAAGGGGGAAAATGCAACCCTGGACCTGGTCTTTTCCACCGACAAGAAAGCCCCCATTGGTCTCAACCGGGTGCTGCTGGACATTTCGTATGTAAGCCCTGACGGGACCACAATAACGCAGACCGAAGTCTTAGGAATCCATGTCAAGGGCAGGGCAAAGATCGGCATCGCGTCCGTATCCATGGATCCGGTCCGGATCAAAAAAGGCAATGCAGTCTCGCTCATCATCCGGCTTGAGAATACCGGTACCGATAATGCCAACTCCGTCAAGGCAAGTATCGATCTCCCGATGAGCGGGGGTAAGGATGCCTACGTGGGAAAGATCGAACCCAATAATGATGCTCCGGCAGTCTTTGCCCTGCAGGCCGGCAACCCCGGGACCTACCCGTACAACCTGACCGTCCGGTACGAGGATGACTACGGGGTGCAGACCCAGACTGAAACCCTCCAGATGACCGTCATCGACGGCGATTCCACCGGACTGATCGTAGCGCTCCTTCTGATCCTGGTCATTGGCTGTGTTGGCGGGTACTGGTACTTCGTTGTCCGGAAAAAGGGAAGCAGCGATGCTTGAGGAAGAGCAGGTTGCTTTTTTCCTTGCATCGCGTCTTATTACCCGGGGAAACAAGGGCACCATCCTGTTAACCATCATGATCATTGCGATGGTGTTTGTCAACCTCATCTTCCTCCCCTCGATTATTGCCGGCATTGTGGTGCTCTTCAACCAGCAGAACATAGATTACAGTTACGGGAACCTGGTCATCGAGCCCCGTGAGGACCAGCTGCTCATCACCGATGTTAAGGAACTCCAGCAGAAGATCAACCGGGTCCCCGGGGTTGTTGCAAGCACTCCACGGTATACCGGGGCCGCAACCCTCGTCAGCAAGGGAAAATCCACGACACCGCTCCTGATCGCGATCAATCCCGACGATGAAAAACAGGTGCTGAAGATCCCTACCGGGATTATCAGCGGGGATTACCTGAACGATGGCGATACCGGGCAGATTCTGATAGGCAAAACCCTTGCCGGCAATAAAGACCAGAAAGTGGACAGAACACCAACGCTCGGGGGCGTGGAGGTGGGAAAGACGGTTGAGGTCACCTTCAGGAACGGGGTGACCCGGCAGTACCGCATCAAGGGAATCATTGCATCCGGACAGTTCAGTGTCGACTCCAGTGCCTTTATCACGAGAAAGGAGCTGGATTCTGTACTGGGTACAACGGATACGGCAAACCAGATCCTGATCAAGACTCAGACTACCGGCAACGAAGATGCCATGCGCATCACCCTGATGCAGTACGGGATCCAGGAAAAGATCTGGACCTGGCAGGACAAGTCTGCGGATTTTTTAAAATCCATTGTCGGCAGCTTTGACATTATCAACGTCATCAGCACCATTGTCAGTCTTATCATCGCCGTGGTGGTGATCTTCATTGTCATCTTCATCAATACCGTGTACCGCAGGAAGCAGATAGGGATCCTGCAGGCTATCGGGATTGACCGGTCGATCATCATCAAGTCCTACATCTTCCAGGCCCTCTTCATCTTTGCCTGCGGCACCGCAGCGGGATTAGCCCTGCTCTTTGTCCTGCTCCAGTACCTCACCGCTTCTCCGCTGGTGTTTCCCGGCGGACCGGTGGCCCCGGTTCTTGAACCCATGCTGCTCTTCAGGGCAATTGCCAGCCTGTTTGTCGTATCGCTGATCGCCGGGTTCCTGCCTTCGTGGCTGACCACACGGGAGGATATCCTCTCGGCAATCCGGGGGTAACATGATCGTTGGTCGCAATCTTGCAAAGATCTACGGGAAAGGAAGTGTCGAGGTGCGGGCACTCGATGGTGTGGATATTGATATCGCAAAGGGGGAGTTCGTCGGGATCACCGGTGCGAGCGGGAGCGGGAAATCAACGCTTCTCCACCTGCTCGGGCTCCTTGACCGGCCAACCGCGGGAACGCTGTTGATCGATGGGATGGATGTCGGGTCACTGGGCGAACGTGCCCGGGCACTCTTCCGCTTAAACCGGCTCGGGTATGTCTTCCAGGACTATGCTCTTGTGCCCGAGCTCACCGCAGAGGAGAATATTTACCTGCCGTCCAAGGTGCGGGGCATGACGATAAAGGAGTGCACCCGGGCGTGCCGGGATATTCTTAGCCTTGTCGGGCTCAAAAACCGGGTGAATTTTTTGCCCGGAGAGATGTCGGGAGGCGAGCAGCAGCGGGTTGCCATTGCCCGGGCGCTGGTCAACAATCCCGCGTTCATTCTGGCAGATGAACCGTGTGCGAATCTCGACACCCGGAACTCCACGATCATTCTCGAACTGATCCGGAAACTCAATAAGGAGCTCAACCAGACCGTGGTGATGGTGTCACACGAGGAATGGCACCAGAAATATTTCGACCGGGTCATTGTGATGCAGGACGGGAAGATAGTGAGCGGCGGAGAACAGGGCGGAAACGGGAGGGAGATTCATACCACACAAGTCACCGGCTGCACCGCCTCGCGGGAATCCGGCCAGCCCGTGGTTAAGGAAAAACACCTCACTTTTTTTTTAAATTTTTTAAAAATTTCCTGGACTGTCTGCCCTTTTTAAAAAAACTCATGATCGAATCCGGGGAATTTCCCCCAAAAAATATTCATTCCGCAATTCCTAACCTTGGTATAACGATGGAGCAGAACCGCATATGATCTCCCTGGTGTACATCCTTATTGCCCTCATTGCACTGGCCATTATCATCGCTCTGGTATGGCGGGTTGCCTCGCGCCGGTATACGATTCCCTGCCCGGTCTGGATGAGCGGTCTGCTGGATTCGCCGCATGCCGGAAGCATGAGTGCACGTACCCGGACAACGATAGAACACCTTGCACTCCATGCCGGGATGAAGGTGCTGGACGCGGGCTGCGGTCCGGGCAGGCTGACAATCCCGGTCGCTGAGATGGTGGGCCCGGGCGGGGAAGTTACGGCAATCGATCTGCAGGAAGGGATGCTGCAGCTGGCACAGGAACGGGCTCGCACCGCACACCTTACGAATACCCGGTTTTTCCTCATGGGTATCGGGGAAGGGAAGATGGAGCAGGATCGCTTTGACCGGGCCGTGCTGATCACGGTGCTCGGAGAGATCCCCGATCGGGACGCAGCATTACGCGAGATCTTTGCTGCGCTTAAGCCCGGGGGGATCCTGCTCGTGGAGGAAACCATCCGGGATCCCCATTTCCAGACCCGGAGCACGGTGCTCAGGTTAGCCGGGGCTGCCGGGTTTATCGAAAAGGAATTCTTTGGGAATTATTTTTCCTATACCCTTACCCTGGAAAAACCACCCGGCACGTGACAAAGAGGAAGCCGGGAAGCATCCATCAGGAGGAATCCGCCCGGGCAAGGAGGGGTCCCCATGAAATCGCTGGGAGATCGATGAGGATCCCGTTCAGATCAGGCCGGGGACAGCCCGGGTTTTTCCAATCCTGAAACTACCCGGTCCATACCCGCCATCAACGATCATTTCCTGTCATATGGCACATACATCCAGGTACCGTTATCTCGAACCGCGCTCCATTCCCCGGCTCACCGGTTTCGATGATGGTGATGCCGGTTATATCCAGGATCTCACGCGAGAGTGCCAACCCAAGCCCGGTGTTCTTGCCAAAACCCCGCCCGAAGATCCGCTCCTTATCTTCAGCCGGCACACCATCGCCATCATCCTCGCAGATAATGATCAGATCATCACCGGGTTCCTGCAC
>JBAXDE010000080.1:0-7831 GCA_037141115.1 Methanomicrobiales archaeon
GTTGGCATCCTGATTGCTGCACGCTTCATACAGGGAATCGGCGGGGCCATGCTCTTTGCCACATCGGTTGCGATCGTGACCCAGGTGTACGGCCCGGGCGAACGGGGATGGGCACTGGGCATTGTCATAGCAACAGTCTATGTCGGTCTCTCCCTGGGCCCGTTCCTTGGCGGAATTCTCACGGACCGCTTTGGCTGGCCGGCAATTTTTCTGGTCAACGTACCGCTCGGACTCATCACCATCGCCTTGACCCTGCAGGCAGTGAAGCATGAATGGGCGGATGCAGCCGGCGAACGGTTTGATCTTAAGGGAGCACTGGTCTATGGCATTATGCTCTTTACCGGGATCTTCGGGATGCTCCTGCTGCCGGACCCGGGGGGTCTCGTATGGCTGTTCGCTGCCACATGCTTTGCCGGGATATTTGTATGGTGGGAACGAAGGTGCGAGAGTCCCCTCTTTGATCTCAAAATATTTTCCCATAACCGGACCTTTGTCTTTTCCAATATCGCAGCCATGATCAACTACGGTGCAACCTTTGCCGTTGCAGTACTCCTTTCATTATACCTCCAGTACATCCAGGGGTTCTCAGCGGAAACCGCCGGTTTTATCCTTGTTGCCCAGCCGATAGTCCAGACCCTCTTCTCACCCATTGCCGGAAAAATGTCAGATCGCATCGAGCCCCGGATTGTTGCGACAGCGGGCATGGCAATAACGATTGCCGGGCTCTCGTTTTTCATATTCTTGACACCGTCAACACCTCTTTACGCAATAGTGATTGCCCTGATGGTGCTCGGTTTTGGATACGCTCTCTTCTCTTCGCCCAATACGAATGCCATCATGAGCTCGGTGGAGAAGAGAAATCTTGGCATTGCTTCTGGTATGGTGGCAACCATGCGCTCACTGGGTCAGGTACTCTCCATGGCGATTGCCATGTTCTGTTTTTCGGTTTTTATCGGAACGGTCACGATTTCCCCGGCAGTATTTCCAGCACTTATGACCAGCGTGACATGCTCATTTTTGATCTTTACCTGCTTATGCATCGCAGGTATCGGGACTTCGTACGTGCGGGGAACTATCCACACCCAATAATAACCATTCCATTTTTCCTGCCATCCGGTCTACATCAGTGGGACTCAATATAACCGGCCATAAAACTAAAAAAAATCGGATTAATGCGCATGATGGCCCGGGACACGTTTACGGAGCGCCTCGGTGTAATGGTGACGAAGCTCATCTGTTTCTTCAGAAGAGAAATCTTTTTTCTTTGTCGAGTACAGGTGTTTATGCATCTGTTTTACAATATGTTCAGCTTCGTGGAAATCCTGTACTTCGAGGTATGGGGGTGCTTTTACCACTTCCTGCGCATGCCCGCACTGGGGACATAGTTTCCACTTCTGGAAATGATCCACGTACGCAAAGGTACTGCAGGAGGGGCACCTGATGATGACGTACATGATAAGTGCCACATATGCGCTATCTTTTTAAAAATATATCGCCCAATTTTTAATTCAATCCTCCCTGAACGAGTATTCCATTACCGGGTCATTGAAACAAAGAGTGAAATGGCTCGTATAAAAAACCCGGGACACGAAACGAAACTCCTATATCGACAGATCATCCCATAGAGATGTTACTATGGAAAATATTCAGGTCATTGGCGTGCAGGAACTTCCCCTCATCCATGCGGGCGACGATATTGCTCAGATGATCTGCGATCGCGTGCCCATGCAGGATGGAGATATTCTCTGCATCGCATCAACAATCCATTCAAAGGCCAAAGGCAACACGAAAAATCTTTCAGCAATAATTCCCACAAAACGGGCAGAGCGCCTGGGGAAACAGAATGGTGAAGACCCCCGGTTTGTCCAGGCAGTCCTGGATGCATCGGCAGATATCATTATGGAACACCCATTCATCCTCTCAGAGATGGCATTCGGTCACATTGGTGTAAGGGCCGGTGTTGACCAGAGCAATATTGAGGATGGGATGGTTATTTTCCTGCCAACAGACCCTATGAAATCTGCTCATGATCTACGGCAGGAGATAAAACAGATAAGCGGCAGAGATGTCGGCATCATCATAACTGATACCTGCGGGCGATCTTTCCGTCGCGGACAGACCGGCCATGCTATCGGGTGGTGCGGTTTTACCGCGATAAGGGATTTCCGCGGCGACACAGACTTATTCGGCCATGTGCTTAAGATCACCGAAGAAGCTGTTGCTGATGAGATTGCAGGTTTTGCAAATTTTGTTATGGGCGAGAGCAACAATGGCGTCCCGGCCGTTGTCTTTCGCAACTGCCCGCAATGGACCGGTCATGACAACTTGTATTTCCGTAATGATGAAGACATCACCAAAAGAGTGCTGAAAAAGGAATTTTCTCAATAGAGAATATCAAAGATCATTTGTAGACAAAGTTCAGGATCATGATGATGATACCAATCCCTGCTGCAACACCCATTACTATGAGAGGATCGATATGAATTGCCCGCCGGTCTTCGCTTTCGTAATAATTGACGAGACCTGCTGATGAGAGTAATCTTCCACCTTGTTTCTTTGCCATGCAAATATATTTCATTTTTGGACATATAAAGGAGAGTCACGGCGTATGAAAAAAAACCATCAGCAGCTCTCCGGCCAAGCCCTCCTTGGAGACGAACTCACCTTTTCTCCGGTCGATATATACATTGAAAACGGCATCATCACGGCAATTGAAGATAATCCCCGGGCCCCACCTCACTGGATCTGCCCGGCCCTGTTCAATGCACATACCCACTTGGGCGATACCATTGCCATGGACTGTGGTGTAACCGGGGATCTCATGGCACTGGTCACACCCCCGCATGGGCTGAAGCATACCCTGCTTGGCGCTGCATCACATAACGATCTCGTACGGGGTATGCAGGCAAGCATTCACCAGATGATCTCCGGAGGGGTTGCAGGATGTGCTGATTTCCGTGAGGGCGGGACAGATGGAGTTTCTGCCTTGAAAGAGGCCGCAACCGGGCTCTCATTCTCCCCGGTCATCTTCGGCCGTGAGGGAGGTGAAACCAATGCCGATGGGCTGGGCATCAGCAGTACAAGGGATGTGCCGGACGTAGAACGCCAGGTAAAAGAGGCACGTCTACGGGGTAAAAAAATAGCCTTTCATGCGGGTGAGCGGGATTCATTCGATGTCAATGCAGCGCTCGCATTTGAACCGGATCTGATCATTCATGCCACGCATGCAACAAAGCAACAACTCCGGCAATGTGCCGAGAAAGAGATCCCCATAGCGGTCTGCCCGCGATCCAACTGGACCCTAGGCGTTACCAATTCCTCACAAAGGCCACCCTTGCAGCTGATGCAGGAACTCGGCTGTACCTTTTACCTGGGTACCGACAACGTCATGTTTGTCAACCCGGATATGTTTGCAGAGATGGCATTTGTCTCTGCCATTTACCGGATGGAACCCAAAATGCTGCTCAATGCAGCAATCCGGGGATCTGAGCTCCTGGGGGATCCATTCTTTATCCGGACCGGGGCGCGGGCAAACCTGTTTGCGATCGACCCTTTACAATCAGTACTCCAATTCAGCCGCGATCCTGTTGCCAGCATCACAAAAAGAGTCTCATGCGGTCATATTGTCCATAATATTTTTAATTCATAGACCCAAATAAAAAAGGAATGTTTCTTTTAGGGTGATTCCGGTGTTTACTAACATACTCGTTGCAATTGATGGCTCTGAAGTGAGCGATCGGGCATTGAACCGTGCCGTTGATGAAGCACGGATCTGGAATGCAAAGATCCATGCGGTCTACGTTGTTGAGACGGGGCTTTTTTCGTCCCTTCCCACAGATAATACCGTAGAGATCATGTATCGGGTCCTGGAAAAAGAAGGACTGGATAAACTTGCACAGGCCAAGGCATTTGCAGCAACTCAAGGTCTCACTCTTACCCCCCATATGAAACAGGGTCATGCCGGAAGCGAGATCATCACTCTTGCACAACAGGAAAAAATTGATCTGATCATTGTCGGTTCCCATGGCAAGAGCAATGCAGATAAATTACTTATCGGCAGTGTCAGCTCGTTTGTTGTCACCCACAGCAAATCCGCAACCCTGGTGGTGAGATCATAACTGAAATGCTTGTCAAAGACTACATGACAAAGGATGTTGTCCACGTTGAGATTCCCGGTAACCGCGATGATGTACTCAAGATATTAAAACGAACAGGTATTTCCGGGGTCCCGGTCATCAAAAACAAGAAGATCGTCGGCATCATCACAAGAAAAGATCTGCTAAGAAAACCCGAAGAGACCCAGCTGGGACTTCTCATGACCTCAAAGCCCATCAGTATCGGACTGGATATGGATATACGGCAAGCAGCACGTCTTCTCGTTACTCACAATATCCGCCGGCTGCCGGTTGTAGAAGACGGTCACCTTCTCGGACTTCTCTCGGTCTCGGACCTGATTCATGCCATGGCCCAGATGAAGATAAAAGAAGAGATCAAAACATCCTATACCAGCAAGACATTTGCCCTCTGGGAAGAGACACCTCTCCCGGTTGTCGGCAGGGTCATGGAGATCTCGGGTGTCGATGCAATCCCGATTCTTGACGGGGAAAATGTATTACAGGGAATCATCTCCGAGCGCGATCTCATCAGAAATTCGAGTATCGAGGATTCCGTTGGAGTAAGTGATTTCTCGAACGGGACTGATGACGATGAATGGACGTGGGAGAGCATTCGGGATAATCACACGATCAGTTTCGGTATCTCAAAAGTCCAGCTTCCCAACCGTCCCGTCAAATTGGCGATGGTAAAGAATGTGGTAGCTGTTCCGGCCAACGCCGAAGTGAGTGAGTGTGCCTTAAAGATGCGCAGGGCTCGTGTCGACCAGTTGCCAGTCATCAACAGTGACAAGCGCCTTGTCGCCATGCTCTATGATCGCGAACTTATCCGGGCTCTCTTTAAGGATGGGGCTGAATAAATAATTCATTGCCGCATTCTTGAGGGAAAAACCTTTTTTTTATCAACTAAGCGAGAGGATAGTCAACGTGTTACTGAACGTTAGAAACCTTTAAGTTTCCAAATATCATCTAATACCATACAGCGCTTTTAAAGAAATATAGCGTTAATTTGTTTTTGGGGTGTTACTATACCTGAACAGTTACCGGAGTCCATGAAGGGAACTACAACCATCGGCATTATTTTTAAAGATGGTGTTATCCTTGCTACCGAGAAGCGGGCGACCATGGGTTACATGATCGCAAGCAAAAAGGCAAAAAAAGTGTACAAGGTAGCAGAACGAATCGGCATGACCACGGCCGGGGGTGTAGGAGATGCCCAGCAACTAGCCCGCATCCTGACGGTTGAATGCAATCTCTACCAGATTCGCAGATCCCGTTCCATCACGGTCGGAGCTTCTGCCACCCTGCTCTCGAATCATCTGAACCAGAACCGCTCTTTCCCGTATTATGTCCAGCTGCTTGTCGGTGGAATTGACGAAACCGGGCCCAGCGTCTACTCAGTAGATGCAATGGGTGGCGCAACCAAGGAAGAAGAGATTGTTGCCACCGGTTCCGGTTCACCTATGGCATACGGAGTGCTCGAAGATCGGTTCCGCAAGGATATGAACGAGGATGAAGCGATTGATATTGCAATTCGTGCATTGAAATCAGCAATGAAACGCGATGCCGGAAGCGGAGAAGGCATCCAGGTTGTCGTAATCACGAAAGACAAATACGAGATAATCGGTGAGGACGCACTTCAAAATTATATCTTAAAAACCAACGCATAAAAAAACTTTTTTTAAGGACGTCAATCATTATGTTAATTGAAGAACGGCTCAAAGAGCTTAAAGACAAGATCAATGAAAAGGTGCCCCATGGCATCACGGTGACGCAGGTAGAATTCGAAGGTCCTGAGCTTGTCATCTATACTGATGATCCAAAGCGGTTTGCTGATGAAGCTGACCTCATCAAGATCCTTGCACGGGATTTACGCAAGCGGATTGTTGTAAGACCGACGATATTAGAAGATCCTGAAAAAGCATATAATGAGATCAAAGCTGTTGTCCCGGATACTGCAGGTATCACCGATATCTTTTTTGATCCCGATACCGGTGAAGTGCTCATTGAAGCAGAGAAACCCGGTGTGGTCATCGGCAAGAATGGGGCAACCCTCCGGGATATCACCCGTCATATAGGCTGGACTCCCAAAGTAGTACGGACTCCCCCCATTGAGAGTTCAACGGTCAAACAGATCCGGCAGTATCTCCGTTCCACAAATGAAGAGCGCAAAGCTTTCCTCCGTACGATAGGCCGCCGCATTCACCGCGACATTCCCGGAAAAGATGATACCAGCAAGGATGCCGTAAAACGGGATCAGTGGGCACGCGTCACCATGCTCGGCTGCTGCCGTGAAGTCGGGCGGGCAGCATTTCTGCTCACTACCCCCAACAGCCGGATACTGATCGACTGTGGTGAAAAGCCGGACAACCATGGGGGTACGCCCTATCTCTATGTCCCGGAGATCCATCCTTTAGCCCAGCTCGATGCGGTCGTACTCACTCATGCCCATCTCGATCATTGCGCTCTCGTTCCCCTCCTCTACAAGTACGGGTACGAAGGGCCGGTCTACTCAACTCCCCCCACCCGGGATCTCTCGGCTATGCTCCAGCTGGACTATCTCGATGTCATCCATAAGGAAGACCGGAAGATTCCGTACTCTTCAAACGAGGTCAAGACCTATATCCGGCACTCGATCACACTCAACTATGGCAGCGTAACGGATATTGCGCCGGATGTCAAGCTCACCTTCCATAACGCCGGCCATATACTGGGTTCTGCCATTGCGCATTTCCATATCGGCGATGGTATGTACAATGTCGCATTTACCGGCGATTTCAATTACGGCAAGAGCCGTCTGTTCAACCCGGCCGTCAACCAGTTCCCCCGTCTCGAAACACTCTTCATGGAGAGTACCTACGGTGGCAGCAACGATTTCCAGCAGCCACGGCTGGATGCTGAGGCAAAACTGTATGAAACGATCAATTCTGTAGTATCGCGGGGCGGCAAAGTCATCATCCCGGCTTTTTCAGTTGGGCGTTCCCAGGAAGTGATGCTTGCTCTGGAAGAGGGTATGCGTCTTGAGAAGATCCCCAAAGTAAAAATCTATCTCGATGGGATGATCCGGGAGGCAACGGCCATTCACACCTGCTACCCGGAGTACCTCAACACGGAGCTCCGTAACCAGATCTTCCGCGAAGGCATGAACCCGTTCCTTGCTGAATGTTTCCAGCAGGTGGACTCTCAGGAACTTCGCGAAAAGGTCATCAACGGAGATCCCTGTGTGATTATCACCACCAGTGGTATGCTCAACGGAGGCCCGGTAATGGAATACCTCCTGAATCTTGCACAGGATGAGAAGAATGCACTCATCTTTGTCGGGTACCAGGCTGATGGAACCTATGGACGCCGCATCCAGAAAGGATGGCGCGAAGTGCCGATGGGACGGAAAGGGACCATCACCATCAACTTAGAGATAGTCACGGTTGATGGTTTCTCGGGTCACTCCGATCGCCGGCAACTGATGAACTATATCGGCCAGATCCAGCCCCGCCCGGAAAAGATCTTCTGTATCCATGGCGACGAAAACAACACGATCGATCTGGCAAGTTCCATCTACAAGCGGTTCCATATCGAGACACACTCTCCCATGAACCTTGAGACATACCGCATGTTCTAGTCATTAAGACGACTATGAAAAACCGGTTCACACTTTTTTTCGGCGTATTTGGTATCCCCTCCAAAACTAAGGGAAAGATCGATATTTTAGTAAATATATA
>JBAXDE010000081.1:0-7794 GCA_037141115.1 Methanomicrobiales archaeon
TGATCGATTAGAGTCAGGGTTGTCGAATTTACAGTTGAATCTTTACACTACCGAGTTGATGAGACTACAATTGGATAATTATGCTCCAAAATGCATGTATATGCTACAAAATTTTTGATTCTCCGGTGTGATGGACCGGAAAATGCAATCAAGGTCCGGTTGAAATTTTTCAAGAGGGGGATGAGGGGCGATTGAAAAAATTTGACGGATATCCCGTGCGAATTTTTTTGTGCCAAATCCGGCCAGGGTTTTACTTCAGCTAATTACCGGAATGGATTCAAATGGATCTATAACCTGATTGCAGGAACGCATGAAATAGAGATTATGGGGTCCCACATCAAGCCCCCGGGAACCATCAGTGGAGCAGATCCTGAAGAGCATCAATGCGTTGGCGCAGGGTCTTCTCCCGTTCGGCAAAATCGCTAATATCCGACAGGGTGATGTAGAAACTGGTGATCTCCCCGGATTTTGCAGCAGTAATTTTTCCATGGAGATAACGATTTGTGCCATCCTTCCGCTGGATCCAGATCTTAAATTCACCCGGAATGGGCGAGTCGGGGCGGACATTTCTAAAGATCTCCTCTATCTTCTCCTTGTCCGTAACCGGGACAATGCCGGAATCAGGACATGCACGCAGATCATCGGTTAAGAGAGTACCCTGAAAGCCCATCTCAGCCATCTCATCCGCAGAATACCCGGTGATCTGCATGATGCGACGGTTTGAAAATACAATTTTATCATTTTCTACAATGATAAGCCCGTCCTGTATATTATCTGCCATCATCCGGAAACGCTGTTCACTCTCCCGCACCCGGGCTTCCTGATTGTTAAGATCGGTGATATCGGTAAAGATGATGAAATTATAATAAATATCATCGTGTTTTACCCCGCTGATGCGGAAATAGACAAAACGTCGCGCCCCGTCTTTCCGGATTATCCACATCTGCATCTCGCCGGGATTATCCGGATGGGCTCCAAAATCCTGAATCTGCTTTAATGCATTTTCCCGGGACTCAGGTGCGATAATCCCTACGGGTCCCATAGCCCATAGTTCTTCGAGAGAATATTGGGTAATTTCAGCAATGCGGTTGTTGGCATATATCGTTTTACCATTTTCTATGATGAGGAGGCCATCTTGGATATTATCCGCCATCATCCTGAACCGCTCCTCACTCTCACGGATCTCCCTCTCGGCGATGATATGTTCAGTAATATCTTCGAGAATCAGCGTGATCCCCTTTCTCCCGTCATCAAAAACCGTGGGAACGCATTTCTGGCGGAAGATTCTCTCCCCGCCACCCTTGATAGGGAATGTGACCGTGGCCTCCCGCTCCCCCATGTCAGCAGTTATCGTATCGAGCAGTTCACGGAAATCCACTTCGGGCGACTGCACATAGGAAATATTTTTTCCCAGAGTCTCTTCACGCGAGAGTTGCAGGAGTTTCAAAAAATTTTCATTGATATCAGTGATACGGAACTCATTGTCCAGGACCATGATGAGTTCTTTTGAATAACTGAGCATGGCAGAAAGGGGGATCCGCTGGGAGATCGTGTAGACCTTTGCCATACCGTACGCCCGCATGTCAACCTGGCCGGAAATGAGCAGGATATCGAGGTATCTTCCAATCGTGTTCTTGTTCTTCTTTAACGCCTTTGAGATATCGGTTACACTCATCCCATTGGGATTTTTTTTGAGGATCTCTTTTATGGCAGTGAGTTCCTGCTGGTAATCCTGCATCATGGTATTGTCAAACTGAAAATTCTTCGCTGATGATTAATATGAACGTGGGCATTTATAATTGTTATGAACCATCGGAATGTATAATCAATAGCAGCATTATTTAAATATAAAACTATAAAACCCTACTACGTAGGGTATCATATGAGCATGTGGCAGCCCTATTGCAGAAACACAACGATTGCAAAAAAAGAGAATATTTCTTTATCCCGGTCTGGGCATCAGATGCACTCTTACAAAATGTGACCGGAACGATAGCGGAATACTGCTCTTTTGTTTTTACCATATCCTTACCGGTTTGCCCGTGTTACCGGTCACTGTTTTGAAATTTTTGTTCCCTTTAGTACGGATAAAAGACAAAGAATGCCAGACATAGGGCAAACAATGCCCAGCAGGCCGTAGGGATTGCCCGTATCCTGCCTCGGACGATTGCAAATACCGGCCAGAGAACGAACCCGGCACAGAGACCAACGCCGATATTGTAAGTGAAGCTCATCATGGCGATGACCGTAAAGGATGGAATCACCTCTGCGTAATCGGAAAAGTCAAGACGGGTGATGGGCTCTAACATCATCAGCCCTACAATGATGAGGGCCGGGCCGGTTGCAAATGTCGGGATGGCAGAGAAGAGCGGGGAAAAGAAAAGCGCAATGAGAAAGAGACCCCCGACAACGATCGCCACAAGACCCGTTCGTCCTCCCTGTTCGATTCCCCCGGCAGATTCAATGAATGCGCCATTGGTAGTAGTTCCCAGAAGAGCGCCGGCCGTTGTCGCCAGTGCATCGGCAAGAAACGGGCGTTCTACCTGGGGCAGGTTGCCGCTGCTGTCAAGAAAACCAGCCCGTGCACTCAGGCCGATCAGCGTCCCCATGGTATCCAGAAACGCCATGGTAAAGAGGGTCAGGACAATAGAGAACATCCCCCAGGTAAAGACTCCCGCAAGATCGAGCTGGAGAAAGGTCGGAGTGATGTCGGGCGGCATCGACACAATTGCAGTGGGGACGGGGGCGATCCCGGTAGCAAATGCGAGGGCGGCTGTAGCAAGGATACCCAGCAGGATCGCTGCCGGCACTTTCCTTACCAGCAGGATCCCAATCAGCAGAAAACCGAAGATCGCCAGTAAAACGGCTGGGCTGTGGAGATTCCCGATCTCTACCGGTACGCTGCCACTACCGATCTGGACGATACCGGATTCCATGAACCCGAGGAATGACAGAAAGAGCCCAATCCCAACCGCAAAACTGTATTTCAGGGATGTCGGAACAGCCTCGCTCATGATGGAACGCCAGCCACTCAGTGTGAGGAGGGACAACAGGACGCCACTTATGAAAACAGCCCCGAGCGCAGTCTGCCACGGAAAGTGAAGGACGCCGACAACCGTGTAAGCGACAAAGGCGTTCTCCCCCATGTAGGATGCAATCGCGAACGGGCGGTTGGCATACGCCCCCATGATGACACAGCCAAATGCTGCTGACAGGATGGTTGCCGCCATGCAGGCTTCGTAGGGAATCCCCGCGGCCTTCAGAATGGCCGGGTTGACGATGATGATATAGGCAATCGCCATAAAGGTGACAAGACCCGCAAGGATCTCCTTCCGGAATGTTGTACCGTGTTCAGGAAGCCGGAAGAACCTGCTGATCTGTTGTGCAACCATAATCTCTACGGAGCTTGAACGGGAGCACCTTTACGTTTTTTGATACTCACGCAAAAAAAGAGATTATATCTTTACCTGTGCCAGTGCATCATAGGCGATCTTACGGTAGGTCACCGGATCGATAGTTGGATACTGTTCCTTTGCCTTCACGACATCCACCCCGGTTCCCTCGGCAAAAGCGTCGATACGATCCAGCGTGCGTTCAGCCGTGTCAAGCACCCAGAGATCCCGGGTCTCCTTGTCTACGATATTGATCGATTCTACGCGGATCGAGATCATGGGTGCACTGGCTTCATCCTTCCGGTACAGGCTCGGCTTACCAATGACCGCAACAAAAGCCGGCGTCTCGATCTTTGCCAGTTGCTGCATAGCTTCGGGCTGGTAACTGCCGGCCATGATAAAGAAGGTCCCGGTCGGGTCCACTACCCTCCCGCGATAGAACATATTCTGGTCGCCCTGCCGCTGCTTCTCGGTCAGTGTGCCGACGATGAAGACCCGGTTGCAGCGCTCTCCGGTCGGGAGCAGGACAAAGGTCGGGCTCTTCTCGTCTTCGCCATCCTTGAACTGGTACCGGCATTCGCGCAGCTCACTGGCAAATACACGTCGGGCCGGTTCACGTTCGAATGAAGCGTCCTTCCTGCCCATCTCGTGTGCCGGCGTGCTCATGATGCACCCCCGGCCCGGTTGAGAAGCGCGGTATGCTTTTCACTGTCAAAGATCACGGGGTCACATTTGTTGACCAGTACGCGGTTATCGATCTCGCGCCCGTGACACGTGATATAACGGCCGAGCACCTTATCCCGCATCTGGAGAAAGACCTCGTCCATTCCCAGCGGGTTATTCTCTGCAATATCCTTTGCGGCATCGAGAGAGATACCGGTGAGTGCCTCAACAACATCGCGCTGGAGCAGGACACTGTGGGTCTTTTCACCATCATCCAGCCATCCCTTGATCCGCAGATCATAGGTAAACTTGGGCTGGATCTCGTGCACGGGGCAGTAGTTCTGCCGCGAGAGGGCACGGTTGCATCCTTCTACCGGGCAGCGCTTGATGATACCGGAGCCGGGTGCGACATGGACGATGGCACCGCTGACTGCTGCTTCGCCCCCGTTCACCGCAATATCGCCCTCTTCCTGCATAACCATCGCGGTATTGAGGTTCAATGAGAGCCTGCCGTTATACTCGTCCACCTGTGCATAGAAGATATTGTACACAGCGCCCGGTGCAAGGCTCTCCTTGCCCGGCTCTTTCCAGATTACAAACTTGATGGTGCCGGTCTCGTCGCCCAGCAGGCCGGACTGGAGCATCCGTTCATGCGAAGCGTCCCATTCCTGGACCACTTTTGCCCGGATACTGCCGATACCCGGGCGCAGTTCGCTGATTGGTACGGTCGAGGGCATGAGTGTCCGGTCCTCTTCGATCTCCTTGATCGTGGTGCCGGAGTGGATCTTCAGGCTCGCAATACCTTTGAACTCATCCACAACCGCAGACTCGATCCGGTACCACGAACCCTGGGTCATAGCCGGTGCATTCGCCTTTGCCCATGCAACAAAGCGGATCGCGCCGGAATCATCGGCAATGATGCCACTCTGGGCAATTGCGGGTGATGCGGGAGCTGCGAGCGCTACGATCTTGCCTTCGATCGTTACCCACTCGCCTGGTGCCGCATCTGCGATCTTCTTCTCGGCTGTCCCACTGCTTCCGGCGCCGCCACTGCCTGCGCTTCCGCCAGCTCCCCCGAGAGGGATGTTGAACTCCTTGTTGAGCTCATTGGTCACACTGCGCTCTGCTTCTGCCGGCTGGACGCCGAACTCCTCGATCAGTCTGCGGAGTTTGCCTTCGATCTTCTTCTGATCAACGGTCTGTCCGCTTTTCTGGAACTTACGGGAGATTCTGTCTGCTGCTTCGGAAAAATCCATTTCGTACATCTCCATATAATCATCGGATCTTATCTGGTCTATATATTGCGAAGTATGCGTTGCGAAAGTGAAATCGTTGAAACAGCAATCAAATAATTATAGCCTTAATGGTCAGGTTTATGTGACCACAGGCAGACTATGTGGGTATGGCAGAAATTAATGCAGACAGCACAATCTATGAACTCTTACAGGCAAAACCCGAGTCCACCGAGGCACTCTTCAAGTTCGGCATGGGTTGCGTAGGGTGCGCGATCGCCCGCGGCGAGACGATCCGCCAGGCAGCAGAAGCACACGGCATCCCCCTGCCCGAACTTGTCAAGGCACTGGGCATCACTGAGAAGTAAGGAAAAATCAGATCATTCTTTTTTTTGTTTTGCCTTGATCTCTGTTAATGAGGCCGAGGGGAATTTTTTCAGGTAATCAGCGATTGCCGGTTCATGGAGAAGTGTGCATCCCGCACAGTTCCATACCCGGTTCCCATTGGAACCCGCAGACCACTGCCCGAGGCACTCATCTACGCAAGGGTAGAACGGGCAGTAGCAGAATTCACAGCTCTGTCCGGCAAAGTGGCAGGGATAGTACGGGCAGTTGTGCGGGGTCCATTCCACCCAATGCTCCCCCTTGATCCGGCTGAAAACAAAAAATGACAGGGTATGGTCCTCAACCTCATTGTCATGACGCTGGATCGCGTGCGGAATACCGTGAAGTATCGCAGCACGCACCCGGAGACCGGTTGCAGTCAGCCTCCCGGCATTCCGGTGCTTAACCTCACCTTCGCAGGCAATGATCACCGCATCGGTCGGTGTACCGCTCAGTGGGAGACCCAGTGCTGCAAGGGCTTCTGCCTTTGCCTCGGTTGCTACCATGATCGTTTCGAGCAGGGCTTCATCCCCCATACCCTCGCTGCTGGTGACAATGATATTTATTGTCCCGGCTGACTCCGGGTACTCGCGCCGGATCCCTGCCGTGATAAAGACCGTTACAAAATCATACTGGAGCACACAGCACTGCTGTACCGGTACCGCAGTGAGCAGCCCGAAATAATCCGGTCCAAGCCCGGCACCTGCTGCAACCAGTGAGAGTACCTTTTCCGGTTCCACACGGTCCCAGCCCGTAGGGACGGTATGGTTAAAGAGGGTGTAAACTGGTTTTATACCCCCGTTAATGCCGGTACTTGCAGCGCGGAACGCACCGCGGATGAAAAAAGTAGTATCTTCAAGAGAGTATCTCATCGGAATTCCACGTGATCAATAATTATGGGGGAATCTTTAAAAACCTCCGTTATTTCACCAGATTGGTTTTTTGGTCTCATTCGAATTCATTGCGTGAAAACCCGGGGTGACGGGGATTTGAAATAATATTGAGAAATTCATGGGGCAAAAAATTATACCCGGTGATTTACAAATCCGGTGATATCCTGGACAAGTCCGTTAATGAAGACCGGATTTTTGTTCTCATCAAATTCTGCAAGGGCTGTCACACTGACGGAAATGGGAGTGCCATCCTGTTTTTTTAAATGAACAATATGGTTTTTTACAAACCCGCTCTCACACAACTCATCGACAAGTTCTTTTCTTCCATCAGGTTTTAAAAAAACATCCGCAACACTGATCGCCTGGAGATCCGATACAGAAGGATACCCGAGAATTTGCAAAAGGCCAATGTTTCCCCAGACAACCCGACCCAGGGGATCGCCGGTACTCCGGTAGAAACCAACATTGAGATCTTCAACCAGCGTGCGGTACCGGTCTTCATGTTCCCGCATGTGCTCTTCGATCTTTTCCTGGGTGATATCACGGATGATCACCGAAGCTCCCACAATTGCATTCTCCTCACCCTTAATCGGGCAGATCGTGATCAGGGTATTGATTGCACAATTTTCCTTACCTTTCATTTTTACTTCGCGTCGCAGGATGCAATCACCCTGCATAATGCCTTTTAAGAGAGCCTCGATATGCCCATACTGTGCCTCCTCTGTGAGCATGGTAAGAGACCTCCCGTTCACTTCACTCTAGGTATACCCGTAAAGCCGTTCTGCCGCAGGATTCCACGACACGATCCTGCCTTCCATAGTGGTCCCGATTATTGCCTCCCCGGATGATCTGACAAGCCCCCGGTATTTCGCCTCGTTTATTTCCAGCATATCCTGGTATTTTTTCCCTGCAGTGATATTCTCGATAATAAAAGTGAAACCCTGGAAGCCATCTTCAAACTCGGTGGGCACACGCTTGATGCGGAAGTGGTATCTTTCCCCCCGGATATTGCTGACTTTTTCAGTTATGGACTCACTTGCATTTACGGTATCTTTTCGATTGAATTCTACAGGAAGATCGTGGATAAATGGATCCTGGATCTCAAAGATCCTCTTACCAACAATGTCTTCCTTTTTCTCATTGAGAAGGTGGAGGACCGCCTCGTTTACCTGGATGATCGTATCCCCTCCAAAACTAAGGGAAAGATCGATATTTTAGTAAATATATACA
>JBAXDE010000082.1:0-7791 GCA_037141115.1 Methanomicrobiales archaeon
AAACAGCGATCTCATCTTTCGTCCCGCTTAAAACGGATGCATCCTTTTGGGTCAGCAGGGTATATTCTCCCCGTTCGCTCTCCATGGTTTCCGGGGCATTCACCAGTACCATTGCGATACCTCTCTTTGCTATCATTTCCTTTCCTTTTATTTCCTGGTCCCTGCCCAGTTTGAAGGCAATGGTTATCGGGGAATATTTTTGTATCACTTCGTCCAGGAGTTTTGGAAGGGGTTCAAGATCCAGATGTGCCGGCTTTCCGCTGGGAATTTTACCGTTAATTTTTTGGGGAGCGAAATCAGAGACGGCTGCTGCACTGATATAGATATCAGCACCTTTACGGGAAAATATGTCAAGGACTGCGGTACGCATCTCGGCGGCAGTTTCGATATGCACATTGTTTATGCAGGGAAATGTGTCCCGGTGGACAACCGTTACCTCAGCACCAAGACGATAGGCCTGGAGGGCAAGTGCCCTTCCCATGCGTCCGCTTGACCGGGTGGTAAGTACACGGACATCATCCACCGGTTCCCGGCAGGGTCCGCTGGTGATTACGACCCGCTGCCCTTTGAGCGGCTGGTCGAGGACTGCCCGCTCGCACCGGAGAACGATCTCTTCTGTATCCGCAATCTTGGCCTTTCCCTCCTCAATCCGTGGTTCAGCGCACTCGATTCCCCAGAGTTTCAAGCGTGCAATATTTTCCAGCACCGCCGGGTGACGATACATGCTGTGGTGCATGGCCGGAACAATGAGTACCGGTTTTTTGCTGCCAATTGCTGTCGTGGCAAAGGTGGTGACCGTTGTGTCATCAATCCCGGCAGCAATTTTTCCCAGCGTGTTTGCCGTGCACGGGGCGATGAGCAACAGGTCCGCACTGCCGTCATCCCCGCAGTACTGCACATGCTCGACCATCCCGGATAACCGCTGGATGGTCTCTCTCCCGCTGGCATAGGTAAGAGCGTCCGGGTGGATGATGCCGGCTGCCGCAGAACTCATCACCGGCTGGACCGTAGCACCGCGCCGCCGGAGGGCATGAATAAGTTTTATCGTTTCAACTGCAGCGATACTGCCGGTGACTGCGACTACGATCTCTTTTCCGGCAAGGGTCTGTACAAGGGTCATAGCAGAGTCACATCCTGCACCACATGCCATGCATGGGGCCGGTACTTCTTTACTTTATGTACCATGATGGTGGGAGAAAAACCTGCGCCCGCACAGCATTCCACAATCCGGTTCTCCACACTTCCAATACTGTGGACATGAATGGTGCTTCCCGCTTCAACATGTTTGAGGGCAGACGGCAGCATCTCAATAGCATCAAAATGTCCCATGATGATCCGGTGATAAGTTCCGGCAAGGAGTGCCCGGCAATCCCCGAGAGAAGTGGTCACACAATCGGATAATCCGTTCGCAATAATATTTCGTTCCAGGTACCCATATGCCACCGGGTTGATCTCCATAGCATGGACAGATCCCCCGCTTCCGGCCATGGGTATCGTGAAATATCCGATACCAGCGAACATATCAGCCACCCGTTCGTGCAGGCCACTCTCTTTCACCAGTGCTGCCATCAGCAGTTTCTCGACACGGTTTCCCTGCGAGAACATCACCCGCTGTGGGTCTAAAAAAAAGGTGTACCCGTTCTCCTGATGCCGGGTTTCTCCGACCTCTCCAAAGAGAACTTCTGTTGAGGGTTTCCGTGTCACTTCATTGAGGGACTCGATCCAGACGACACCCAGCGGGTGACGGAACTGAACAATCTCTTCAACTTCAGAACGGGCAGGCTTCTTTCCATGAACAACGGCTATCTCGCCGATCATGAAAAACCCTCTTCCTGCATAGGGATGTTTATCGGGAATCACGCGGTCGAACGCGGCACCGTCAATGACCGGGACCCAGAGGGTATCTCCCTCCGCATAAGGGCTCCGGTTCCGGTCGATCCAATCCTCTTTAAGGACCGTCCGGATCTGCTCTCTGGGTACCGCTCTGACGCGCATTGCCTACCTGACTACCAGGATCTGCTCCCCGTCGCGTATAATATTGAGCGTGTCCCCGGGCCGGGCACACATCCAGGCAAATTTCTTGAATTCGATCGTCCGACCGGTATCGGGATCAAGAATTCCAATCATATCCTTGTCGGAAAAAACAACCTGCGCTTCCAGTGCATCCCGACCATTACCGACAATGCGCTCCACATCATCGTCTTTTATTGCGCGGAAGCTGCCGTCTGCAAGGTCCATGACCCGGATATGGTTGGACTCTACGCGGTCAACCTCTGCATATCTTCCCCGGCTGATCACGATATCCTGCTTCTGGAACCGGGGAATCCGGAGGGCGTAGGTGATACGGAAGAGTTGTCTCCCGCTCTTCTCCCCCACCAGTTTTGGATGGGTGGTGTACCGGCCTCCCATCTTGGCGATGATATTCTTGCAGATCAAAACACCGATATGCTGGGATCCGATGGTAATGTCAACACCGTCCCGGATCTGGCCCATATCATTGATAAACGAGAGGCGCTCCCCGCCGTTCTGGAGATTGTCCTCAGTCTGCTGGGCAATGGTTAACGCCATCTGGATCTCGTACTTGCTCGGAAGCCTTCCGTCCGCACGGAACTGCACAATCCCCTCGTAATAACTGCCGCTGATCCGGTTGCAGCGATCGCACTGCTCCTTATGCCAGACGAGTTCCACCATGCATTTCTCATGGACCTCTTTGTCGTACAGCTGGCCCCGTACCTCAAGATATCCGCGCGACCGGTTCACGGTCATATCCACGACCGTGACATCAATGACCGGCTTTTTTACATCCGGGTGCATGTGCACTGCGGATCTGGCGAGATCCGGTGCAAGGTCGGACCGTTCTTTTGTCGAATCCGTCCAGGTACATGAAACTTTAATCGCACCACAGCTGGGGCAATGCGTGCTTATCGCACGCTTATCGCAGGTGAACCATTTGGTACTGGTTACCTGGCACTCCCTGCAAAGCCCTTCCTCTTCTGTTATATTGCCACATTTCGGGCAGAATCGATCCTGAATACTCATAATTAAACCTAGTATATCTGTACGTGCGGTATTTTTCCGATCATGATACAATCTGCATCCGTGATGAGACCCATTGAGATGGCCACCTGGATCGTACGCTCTCCAATTAAGTTGATATTTCCTGCTTTTTCCAGCGCGGACCGCACTTCTTCTTCGCTGACCTGGGTAGTTCCATAAAATGATTCATGGATTCTCACCGTGAGCTTCTCATGACAGATGGTAGTATTGAGAAGCTCCCGGTCGCAGACAGCCACCACATCTGCCGACCCGGGCATGTGATGAATTTTTAAAAACATTGTATATTATTGGGCGGGTGGCATGAAAAAGGTAAGCAGGGGAATTATCGCGATGGTATTATGGCAGGGTAATGATGACCCCGTATACCTTCTCAATGGTCTCTGCATGAATCCGGAAACAGTCCTCCTGAGAGATCACGCCATTCCTGAGCAGCATATTGGTGTACCGGGGCACCGATTTCGGCCCGATGACAGCGCCCGGCCGGGAATTCTCATCCATGAAATCGCTCTCCATGGTGAATGGTCGTTTCTCCCTCACCAGCTGCGGGATGGATTCGTGCTTTGCAATCAGCGAGGGATGCAGCGGGGTGTCCGGGGAACCATAGTGCTTCACCACCCGTTCTTTTGGCACGTGTGCACGTTGTGCCATCTCCACCACATCGGAACAGGGCCCGGTCTCCGCATGAATCTGGAGTGCACACTGGCACTCCGCAGCGAGATCAAGTGCATGAGCGAGCACATCGTTGGATGCC
Organism: Methanomicrobiales archaeon; assembly: GCA_037141115.1. Classification (GTDB taxonomy): domain Archaea; phylum Halobacteriota; class Methanomicrobia; order Methanomicrobiales; family Methanospirillaceae; genus Methanoregula. The sequence continues at coordinate 3,809 of JBAXDE010000082.1, forward strand.
GCAAGAATCTCCGGGCTCACCTCATAGTGCGGCCTCCCGCTCTTGAGTGCAACGGCTTTGCCTTCCTGCACATACCGGGCCGCTGAGTCAAGCCCCCCTTTCATGACCGTGACCGCCTCGTCAAGACTCATGCGTTCGGTGAGCCGGCTGATCTCTGCCGGGTGGACTCCCAGGATGGTATGGACCCCGAGCCCGAGCTCTGAGACCATAGCGGCAACCCGCAGGGTTTCATCAAAAACGGCAGAATAGTCAGCACCCGAAGTGGGATGGACAGAGAGCGACCAGGATGGTTTTGAGACCAGAAAGATGTGTGTCCCCCCGACTCTCTGGAAGTCTTTGGCAGCTTCGATGCCGCGCCCGTTCACCGGATCGATATGGATATGATCGTCAGTGATGGGAAATGCCGGTGAGCTCATTGCACTCCACAATTCTCATGAGTGGGTAACCCTTCTCCGGGGCAAGACGGGCATGACAGTACGTAAACCCGACCCGGGTGATGATCTCGACATTAAACATGAGGCCGGAGAGTTCGCTGTACCCGAACGCATTTTCCGTCATCAGGTTCCGGTCCAGGCGAACGGTGATCTCTTCGACAAACGGCTGGAGGACCACTGCCTGTTCTATTGCGCTTTCTACACTTGCAGCAGATTTTCGTGAGATGGGAGTACCCACCCACTGGTGGTAGAGTGCTCCCAGCTTGATTCCTGCTTCAAAGACTGCCTGTTCCCTGTCCGTCATAAAAACCTCAAATCAACTGGATGATACCCGACTTTGGCTCCATTGCTTCACCATTGCGCAGGAGCATGTCAATGCCATCCTTCACTTTGTCCCGGCTGAATCCTTTCGATGATACGGCATCGATGACGAGGTCGATACCGGCACGCCGACCCTCTCCGCCAATGTCGCGGATCGCATCCTTGATCACCCGGACAATGTCTCGCTTCTCTTTCGAGATGCCCGTGGTGACCTTGTCAATATCGAAGGTGCCGGTCTTTGCATCGTAGGCAACCTGTCGCAGGCAGGCATCAACGATGTGAATGACCCGCTCTGCATCACCGATCTCAATAGAATTCGAGAGCCGGATGCGTGCACTTGCTTCGGCAAGCCGGACGAGTGCCTCAAGTTGCCGGGCGGTGACCGGTACGGCCTTGTTGGGTTCGGCAAGTCCCCTGAGACGGAGATAATACCCGATCAGGGCTTCCTTTGCCTCCGGAGAGAGCAGGGGAAAGCAGGAGCGTTTTGCATGGGCAATGTATTTCCTGAAGAGGACCGGATCGATATCCGGCATCACCGGCTTGAGCTGCTCGAGAATGTACTCCGGTGTCACCCCGGGAATAGGGGATTTCTTGTGCTGGGCGATCAGTTCTCCGACCCGGTGGGTCTTGACGATATGTTCGGCAATGGCAAGATCCCGTTTCTGTTCGGGCTGATCGGTCATGATGAAGATCAGGTCAAAACGCGAGAGCAGGGATGGCGGCATATTGATCTGGTCCGAGATATCGCCAAACATATCGAACCGTCCGTACTTCGGGTTTGCCGCACCGAGAAGGGCACAGCGTGACTTGAGGGTTGCCGTAATGCCAGCCTTTGCAACGCTGATCGTCTGCTGCTCCATGGCTTCGTGGAGGGCAGAGCGATCATCCTTGTTCATCTTGTCCATCTCATCGACTGCTGCAATACCCATGTCGGCAAGTACCAGCGCACCGGCTTCGAGCGTCCAGCGACCTTCGCCGAATTCATCCTTGACCGCAGCTGCTGTCAGACCGGCAGAGGTGGATGACTGCCCGCTCGTATAGATGGCGCGGGGTGAGAGCTTCACCACGTACCGGAGCAGCTGACTTTTTGCGATACCGGGGTCCCCGATCAGCAGGACGTGGATATCTCCCCTGAGCCGGCTCCCGTCGGGCATCTCCTTTGCGATCCCTCCGAAGAGCTGGAGCACGATTGCCTGTTTGACATCCTCGCTTCCATAGATCGTGGGGGCAACCGAGTGCGTGATCATCCGGTAGATCATCGGGTCTTTGCTCAGGGCGATGATCTCATTTTCGGATTCTTCGTCGATCTCAACTTCTTCGAACTCTTTTTCCGCGATCTCGATGGAGTTGCATTCAAGGAAGATATCAAAGACCGTGCTCTTCTCGCCCTTGACCACCCGCTGCATGGAGCGGAGGATGCCGTTGATGATTACCCGGTCTCCGGGGGATACCTTTCCCGAGAGATCATCGGTAACATCGATATCCAGGGTCTGGGGCTGTTCGCCACCCCGCAGTCCTTCCGGTGACTCCTGGATCCGGAGTTTCTGTGAGTCGACAAACTTCGAGCGCTTGGGCAGGAGTTCAAGTTTCTTGAAGGCACACCCGTCCGTTGCGCACCCGTCGGGCTCGATGAACTTTCCGTACTTCTGTTTCCTGACCGTGAAATGGCCGGCCGGGCATTTGAAGACGGCTTCGACAACGCGCGGGCGGACTTCGGTGGTTTTTCTGAGGATTCCTTCCGCAGAGACAAACGTGTTGATGTCATCTGACCGGATGTTCCGGATCGCGATCTTTTTCGGAAGATTGGTAAACCGGATATTGATGCCCTTGGGGTCCTTGCCATCCTTTGTCCGGATGAGCTGGCCGCTTTTTATCGCCTCTCCCACATCTTCCAGGACTTTGCCGGGATTTTCAAGGAGCTCATCGGCCATTGCGATACCGGCTTTGCCGAACCGTTCGATGTCCCGGTAATCGATATAGAGGGAACGCTTGTGAGGATACTCACGCGAGATCTCACCGAGTTCTTTTTTGTACTTGCTTTTGAGTAACCGGCTCCAGTCCCCGGTCTTATCCATCTCTGCAAGGTCGGTCGATTTTTCCATGTACAGACCTCACTGACTCTTCTGGGCGGTGAGCACAAACCGGGCAATGAGTGCTTCCAACTGGATATCGCTGTTCGCACCTTCGGAAAGCCGGAAGTCCGTCTCGCCGATATGGTCGATCAACTGCACCTTTAAGTTCCGGTTCATATCGCGCTTGACCAGCGCCCGGTAACACTGGTTGATCAGTTCATTGGGGGCGATCCCGCGTTCGTGCAGGAGTTGATTCAGGAGCGATTCTGCCCCGTCAAAGTCCCCGGCAAGGGAAAGGCCCAGCAGTTCATTGATCTCATCGGGCCGGGCAGTGGACGTGATCGCATAGATCATCTTCTCATCGATCGTTGTGCTCATGATCGCCCCGCCCTGGAGCGCGTTGATTGCCTTGCGCATATCTCCCTGGGCTATATACACGATCGCATCCATGGCTTCGGCAGTAACCGCAAGACCTTCTTTTACGGCAATTCTCCGGACTTCCATTTTTACCGCTTCTGCGCCCAGCGGCTTGAACCGGTAGATCGCGCACCGGCTCTGGATGGGATCGATGATCTTTGAGGAGTAATTGCAGGAGAGAATGAACCGGCAGGACTGAGCGTAGCTCTCCATGGTCCTTCTTAAGGCCGCCTGGGCATCGGTTGTCAGGGCGTCGGCTTCATCCAGAAAGAGGATCTTGAATGCCGCCCCCCCATCAGATTTGGTCCGGGCGAACTCCTTGATCTGGTTGCGCACCACATCGATTCCGCGCTCGTCCGAGGCATTCATCTCGCGGAAGTTTCTCTGCCAGGTATCTGCAAAAAATTCCCGGGCCAGCGTGACTGCCGCAGTGGTCTTACCCACACCGGCACTTCCCGTGAACAGGAGATGGGGGAGGTTGCCGCTCTTTACATAGGATGACAATCGCTCAACGATCTCATCCTGACCGACAATATCGGCTAGCCGGGATGGGCGGTATTTTTCTATCCAGATGGTGTGACTGTCATCCATGGGGGTCCTCGTGTTGGTTGATAATTATCTGATGATTATCTGAATTTTTAATGGGTATCCTCATTTTCGTGTACAGCGAAAACGTTCTCTTCTTTTTATCCCAAGTTTGCCACTAAACGGATAAAAGTGTTCTTGGTCTAATTGATTT
>JBAXDE010000083.1:0-7789 GCA_037141115.1 Methanomicrobiales archaeon
ATTTGCCAGTAAACCCGAAAGGTTGGTTTGCCCTATTTTTTGGAGGGGATACATTTCTGGGCAAAATATAACGAGATCACCAATATCCGGATCATCTCCCGGTGCAAGACTGCCGACTTCTCGCTGGATCAGCTCAAAGAGGAACTCGTCTATGTATAAGTTCGTGATTGTGACCGACCAGGATCGCGCCTCGGGGTTCCGGCTTGCCGGTGTGGAGGTCATGGTAGCGGGAACTGTCGATGAAGCCCGGAACGTGATCCCGCCGCTGCTGTACAAGGATGATATCGGTATCGTTGCGGTGAACGAGGAGTTCATGCTCTCCCTGGATGAGAAACTCATGGACCGGATCGAGAAGATGCACCGCCCGCTCATAATCCCGATCCCCTCGAAGTCCAAAGAGGTTGACCGGAGGACGTACATTGAACGGCTGCTCAGGAAAGCGATTGGGTACAATATCGTTTTGAAGAGGTGATGGTATGATTCGGGGAACCCTTTCACGAATTTCAGGACCCGTCATCATTGCCCGGGATATGAAAGGGTCAAAGATGTATGACGTGGTCAAGGTGGGAGAAGAGTTGTTACGGGGAGAGATCATCCGCCTTGAAGCAGGGGACGCGGTGATCCAGGTCTATGAAGACACCACTGGTCTCACCCTGGGAGAGGCCGTGGAGAATACCGAAAAGCCGCTCTCGGTTGAGCTCGGCCCCGGGCTTCTTGCCTCCATTTATGACGGCGTCCAGCGTCCGCTGCCGGTCCTCCTCAAACTCTGCGGGGATTTTATTGCCCGGGGCATATCGGCCCCGGGGCTCGACCGCGAAAAGAAATGGGCTTTTGTCCCTTCAGTCAAGGCAGGTGACACAGTGGCCGCAGGAGATATTCTGGGCACCGTCCGGGAGTTCCATTTCGAGCACCGGATCTTAGTTCCACACCATGTCACCGGTACCGTCACCGACATACGGAGCGGTGAGTTCACGGTTGAAGATACGATCTGCACGCTCGATGCCACCATCCACCTCACCATGATGCAGGTCTGGCCGGTCAGGATTCCCCGGCCGCACCAGAAGAAACTCGACCCGGTCCTGCCGCTCATCACCGGGCAAAGGGTCTTTGACTGTATCTTTCCGGTCACCAAGGGCGGGACGGCGATGATCCCGGGCGGGTTTGGAACCGACAAGACCGTCTCCGAGCAGACCCTTGCCAAGTGGTCCGATACGCAGGTCGTGGTGTACATTGGGTGCGGGGAACGGGGCAATGAGATGACCGATGTGCTCGAAGAGTTCCCCGAGTTAGTGGATCCCCGGACCAACCTCCCCTTAATCCAGCGGACGATCCTGATCGCAAACACCTCGAACATGCCGGTCGCTGCCCGCGAAGCATCGATCTATACCGGCATCACGATTGCAGAATATTTCCGGGACATGGGGTATGATGTGGCCCTGATGGCAGACTCTACCTCCCGGTGGGGGGAGGCGCTTCGGGAAGTATCGGGACGCCTTGAGGAGATGCCCGGCGAAGAGGGATACCCGGCCTATCTCGCCACCCGGCTCTCGGCGTTTTACGAGCGGGCCGGCCGGGTCGTCTGCATGGGTGCGGGAGAGCGCAATGGCTCCATCACGGTTGTAGGAGCGGTCTCTCCCCCGGGCGGGGACTTCTCGGAACCGATCACCCAGAACACGCTGCGGGTGGTCGGGACCTTCTGGGCGCTGGATACCAACCTGGCCTACCGCCGGCATTTCCCTTCCGTGAACTGGATCAAGAGTTACTCGCTCTATCTCGACAGCATCGGGGAATGGTACATAAAAAATGTTGCCCCCGACTGGCGGGAGCTGCGGGAGAAGTCCATGTACCTGCTCCAGAAGGAAGTTGAGCTCCAGGAGATTGTCCAGCTGGTGGGTCCCGATGCCCTGCCGGAAAGCGAGAAGGTGATCCTCGATGTAACGAGAATGATCCGCGAGGACTTCCTCCAGCAGAGTGCGTACAGCGATACCGATTCCTTCTGCCCCATAGAGAAACAGTACCTGATGCTCAAGGTGATCATGACCTACTATGCCAGCGTGATCGAAGCGATGAACCGGGGGATCACGCTCAAACAGATCCAGGCGCTTCCCTTAAAGGCGGAGATTGGCAGGATGAAGGAGATCCAGGACGTGAACCAGATTATGGCCATGATCAGTGAGATCGATGAGCAGCTGATGGCTTTGGAGGTGGAACGATGAAGCCCGTTTCGCTGGTCACTAAAGAGTACCGGACGATCGATTACGTCTCCGGTCCCTTAATCTTTGTCAACAATGTCAAGGGGGCCTCCTTTGGGGAGATCGTCCGGATCACCCTGCGGGACGGGGAGGTGCGGACCGGGCAGGTGCTCGATATCTCGGAAGAGCATGCGATCATCCAGGTGTATGAAGGCACCCGGGGCATCGATGTAACGGATACCACGGTCCGGTTCACCGGAGAACCGGCCCGGATCAATGTGTCGCTGGATATGCTGGGCCGGGTCTTTTCCGGCGTGGGAAAGGCCCGGGACGGGGGTCCCGAGATAATTCCCGAGGCGATTCTCGACATCGCCGGTACGCCCATCAACCCTTCCGCCCGGGACAAGCCGGCTGATTTCATCCAGACCGGTATGTCGGCCATTGACGGGCTCAACACACTTGTGCGGGGACAGAAGCTGCCGATCTTCTCGGGCTCGGGCCTTCCGGCCAGCAAACTTGCAGCCCAGATCGCCCGGCAGGCAAAGGTCCGGGGCGAAGGGGAGAAGTTTGCCGTTGTGTTCGTTGCTATGGGCATCACCCACAAGGAGGCCTCCTTCTTCATGCGGGACTTTGAACGGACCGGGGCGCTCGAACGGGTGGTCTTTTTTATGAACCTCGCCGATGACCCCACGGTTGAGCGGCTCGCTGCCCCGCGATGCGGGCTGACGGTGGCAGAGTTCCTGGCATTCACCCATAACCTGCACGTGCTTGTGATCTTAACCGATATGATCAACTACTGCGAAGCCCTCCGGGAGATCTCGACGGCCCGGGAAGAGGTGCCCGGCCGGCGGGGCTATCCCGGCTACATGTACACGGACCTCTCCTCGATCTATGAGCGGGCCGGCCGACTGAAGGGCAAGAGCGGGTCGATCACCCAGATCCCGATCCTGACGATGCCCGACGACGATATCACCCACCCGGTGCCCGATCTCACCGGGTATATCACCGAGGGGCAGATCGTCTTATCCCGGGACCTATTCCGCAGGGGTGCGGATCCGCCGGTCGATGCCCTTCCCTATTTATCCCGGCTCATGAACTTAGGGATTGGTCCGGGAAAGACCCGGGAAGATCACCGGGGGGTTGCGGATCAGCTCTATGCCTCGTATGCGTATGGCCGGGACCTGCGCCGGCTTGTAGCGATCGTCGGGGAAGAAGCCCTCACCGAACTGGATAAAAAATATTTGAAGTTAGCAGACGGGTTTGAGAAGCAGTTCATCTCGCAGGGTGATGATGACCGGTCGATTGAAGATACATTCAGGATCGCATGGGACCTGTTCGCTATGCTTCCCGAGGACGAACTCAAGCGGATAAAGCGGGAGTACATCAAAAAATACCATCCCCTGCACAAGGAAGCGGTCGGAGGTTAACATGGAGCAGGTCAAGCCCACCCGGATGGAGCTGATGCACAAGAAGTCCCAGATCAAGCTGGCAGAGCAGGGCCGGGACCTCCTGAGGGAGAAGATGGATGCGCTCATCCAGGAATTTTTCAAAATCCTGAACACGGTCTCGAACACCCGCGACGAACTGGAGTTGGTCTCAAAGGAAGCCGACCTTGCCCTGATGATCGCCCAGGCAGTCGATGATCCGGTCACGCTCCAGTCCGCATCCTTTGCCACCCGGAAGTCGATCACGGTCGATATCACCGGCAAGAACATCATGGGTGTCCCGGTACCCGTTATCGAGAAGAAACGGATCTCGAAGAGCATGATGGAGCGGGGCTATGGCATCATCTCCACGAGCGGGAGGATCGATGAGACCGCCGAGCGGTTCGAGGTTGAGCTGGACCTTCTCATCCAGCTTGCCGAGACCGAAACTGCCATGCGGCGGCTGGGGTCGGAGATCCAGAAGAACCGCCGGCGGGTCAATGCGCTCGAACAGATCCTGATCCCCGAGCTCAGGGGCCAGGCGAAGTACATCAAGAACGCGATTGAGGAGCGGGAACGCGAGGATCTGTTCCGGTTGAAGAAGGTCAAGAGCATTTTAGAGCGAAAGAAGAAGAAGGCGAAGGAGAAGAAGGAAGCTGCGAAGTGAGTTGAGCCAGCCTGTGCATCTCCCGGTTTGCCCTCATCCTGATACTAGCGAGAAACCGCCCGGACTGCTGCTTCTTCGGTATCATAGATTGAGAGGACCTGTGAGAACCCGGACATGGAGAAGATATGGTCGACAAACGGGGTGATGGCAAAGATCCCGAAGTGTCCTCGCTCTGCTTTTACGGTCTTTGCGGTCTTGAGAATGACCCGGAGCCCGGAACTGGAGATGTATTTTGTACCTGAAAAATCGCAGAGCAGGGCCTTTGGTTGCCGGTTGGCAAGTTCATGGAGCTCGTGGTCCAGATCCAGTGCAGCAACATGGTCGATCTGGAGGGGCATTACGATGATCGTAATCTCTCCTTTGGTTCGAACTTCACACAGGGCCATGACCAATTCCTGATACTCTCTTATTCCCCTCAACTATAATTAATTGGTGAGGGGTATCCGGAGAAGCTGGACCGTTTCTGAAAAGAGCAGGGTCTGGTTGAACGTTTTCAACCGGATCCTGCCCAAAAAATTTCAATCGCACCTTGCCCGGAAAAAATAATCACACTTTGATTTTTATTTTTGGACCGGACTCCGGTTGAAAATTCTCAACCAGCCTCTGTTCAAAAAATTTCAATCAAATCCTGATGGTAACATTACAACCGGATCCTGATTTATAATTCCAGACCGGATCCCGTTTAAAATTTTTCAACCGGATCCCGCTTGAAAACATTCAGGCAAACCCTGCTTTAAAATTCTTGTTCGAATCTTGATAGAAAATAATTCGTGGATTCATCAAAGCCAGATGATGGCATTTCAACCGATTACGGATTGAAAATTCCCGGTCGGTTATCGGTTAAAATTTCTCTACCGTCATTAATTATAAAAAAGGAAGGGCAGGGGAACTCTCCCCCGCCCCGTTTGTTCTCATCGCTTTACTTGCCGCTTCCTCCCGATTCCATGTGGTCGAGCACCCGGTCCCACATTACAAGGAGTCCCGGGATGATCACGTAGGCGAGCAGTCCTGCACCGAGGAATGCCCCGGTGATGATGAGTTCATTGTCCATCATCATCACCCGAGTGCTGACACCGTGTCTGCCCAGGTCTCGACCCTGCTCTTGATGGCATCGTCCGAGAACGAGGTGAGGGTCACCTGGTCGCGGCTGAAGTTCACGTAGTAGAGTTCTCCGTTTGCATCGCGGCACCGGAGGGTGACTGCGTACTTCTCGTTCTCGAAGTCCCGGTAGGGGGTTCCGCCAAGGGTGGTTGCCATCTGGGTGTCGGCCAGGATCTGGTTTGCGATGCTCGTGAAGGCCGCGATGGTTGGTGCCCGGACCGTGATGAGGGCAACAACTTTTGCGTCTGCATCCTGGTAGGGGATTCGTGCGGTGTATCCCTGCTTGCTCTTCTCTACCGGAGGGGGGCTCACTCCCGATACGCTGTAGGTAACGCACTGGAAGGGGTTGTTCGTGATGACGCCCTGGACAATCGTGTCAAAGGCAGTCACATCTGCGAGCGGTTCGGCAATCTTTCGGATTGCGCTCTTTGTGGTGTTGCTTGTGGTAAAGTCTGCCATGTTTTTTTCCTTCTTTTTGTTTTGTTTTTCTTCTGTCTCGGGGCGCCCTTTGACATAACAACATGGGCTTTTGGGGTATATCGGCTCAATTACTGGGTGGTAATCGGGGAGTATTGCGAAGCGGAAGGGACTATTCGTGGCAACCGCCGCTGCGGATTTGGTACCGGGCGGCGTGATAAAAAAAAAGAAAAAAGAAAAAAATGTTAGTTGGCCGGTGATTTTGGCAGATCCCATGCGGGGATCAGGCCGCCCGGAAGGACATCGTAATATTTCCAGCCGCCATTCGTGGAGTACGCCAGCAGGATCTTCCGGAATTGGCGTGAGGTTCCCATCTCGCGGAGGTGCTGGATCTTCTCACCATACTGACTGGTCAGGGCTGCCGCATTCAGCTCCCTGGTCCGGGTTGAGATGACCTGCACGAGCAAAACGGTATCGTTTCGGATCGCAAGGATATCGACCGGGATTTTGGAACTGCTGATCCGTGCCGGCTGGTACTGCCAGTCTTCAAAGAGTCTCATGGCCCGGTGCACGATCCCGCTTGACCTGAGATATGCACGGACTGCTTCTGAAGTATCGCCTCCCTCTTCATAGATGATGATGGTTGCTTCACCCGCTGGCAGGGTTTGATCTGTCGCACGGGGGGTCGTCCGGATGCGGGAAGTGGCACCGGATGCCATGATATCTGTTTCGATCTTCGCTCCTGAAGAGAGTGCATCGGCCTCGCTTCCTGCCGGGATCTCGTTTGAAGACTTCCCGGTCTTTGTGGTGTTCTTTGCTGGTGACATGGCTGGTCTGTTTCCTGGATGGACAAAAGGGGAAATGCCCCGGGCATTTTCCGGCATGCAGAAATGTCCATTGTTCCTTCCCGCACGCCCGTTCATATGGTGGTACCCGCGGAACCGGCACCCGCCGGCCCGCGATGGCTGTCCGGCAGACGCTGGTTTTGTCGGGAGCGGTGGCTCGTGGGGAATCATTCCGGTGCATAGTTCCGGGATTGTTCACCCCCGGTTGGGGAACCCGTTGCCACCTGCCCGACTAACAAACCAGCGTCTGCCGATGTATCCCAAAAGGAGCGTAAAATATGATGCCGGCTGATGCCGGGTTTGCTGTGCTGATAGAGATCTTAGTATTGCGTACATGTACGGGGAATTGTGCCACTCCGGATTTACCTGCAACCCTGGACGTTTTGTCCTGGAAGGATCCGTTCATGTTCCGGGCAAGGTTTTTTGCGTACCCGGACTGTCGGATCTTCGTCGTTATTTGGGTGCAGGATTTGTGTGGCATTGTCGTTATCCAATCAAGGAAATTGACCTATAAATATTAGTTGGTGGATGCGAGAAATTTCGCAGTATTCTGGCTTGTATGCGGAAACCGGGGGTCGTTGCGGGGCTGGATTTGGATAACCCGAAGGTTCAACGATCGGCACGCGGCGCGATTTTACCGGAATCCGGTTTTACGGGCCTGGATTTGAGTGCGGATGGGGGAGGTGCGGCAGAATAGTGGTGTCTTAGCATAACAACGGATTGCGGAATTTCGAGTACCGGAAATGAAAAAACGGTGTACCTGTTTTAAAAAACCTGTTAATTTTTCAATAATTTACCGATACATTTCGATCATCCAACAAAGGGGGCACGCCCGTTTGTTAGCTTAATTGTACAATGGGCTGCGAGTAACAACGATTACGAAGAACGTGTTGAGCGAATAGCGGCGAACCATTTTGCTGTCGTCAACAAAATGGTCTGAAACCGGGTTGTTTCTCATCTCTTCTGGATCTCTGCGATAGCATGAAGCGCTATAGTCGTCTTACCGGAAGATTCTGGTCCATAAATTTCCACCACTCTGCCTTCAGGATATCCACCTCACAAAATCAGATCCAGAACGTAGGATCCGCTGTGAAAGGTATTAACCATCCCCACATTGGCATTGTCGCCCATCCTCATGATGGC
>JBAXDE010000084.1:0-7778 GCA_037141115.1 Methanomicrobiales archaeon
ACAGCGGAGGTTCATGGGATCCGGCCACGCTGCTTCCGGTCAATACGCGGATAAAAGCCATTGTCATCACACCCGGTGACAGCACGAAACTCTTTGCCGCAACGTATGGTGGGGGTGTGTACACAAGTATCAACAACGGCGCCAGCTGGAGCGCCTGCGCCAACACCGGCCTCACAAACCTGAACGTCCTCTCGCTGGTGAGCGATTCCAGCGGAAAACTCTATGCCGGCACCGAAGCCGGAGTATTTACGAGCAGCGACAACTGCGCCAGCTGGACAGCGCAGACCAACGGGCTGCCGTGATGATACACAGCGGAATATTACGGACACCACACTTCAGGACCATAGCCTGTCTGCTCATCCTCGCAGCCCTCTGTGGCGGCGTCCAGGCAGGCAGCGGCATCTGGACCACAAACGGCCCCTTTGCCACCGTCCTTGGGAACAAGGTTGTCTACGCGCTCGCGGTGAGCCCTGACGGCAGCAGCATCTACTGCGGTACCGGCAGCGGCTCGGTCTTCTCCTTCACCCTGCAGGCCCCGGCAACGCACTTCACCGTATCAGCCCCGGCAGACGCAACGGCCGGAACCGCAATCACGTACACCGTGACGGCACTGGACAGCAGCAACAACCTGGCCACTGCGTATACCGGCACGGTTAACTTCACCAGCACAGATGGTACGGCAACCCTGCCTGCCGATACGACCCTGACCAGCGGTACCGGGACATTCTCTGCCACTCTGAAAACTGCCGGGTCCCGGACGATCACGGCAACCGACACCGTCACATCCACCATTACCGGCACGTCCGGTGCAGTCACGGTCAGCCCGGCTTCCGCAGCAACCCTGAACATCACTGCCCCGGGACTGGTCGCTACCGGCACACCGTTCGCCACTACTGTCAGGGCACGTGACCTGTACGGGAACACGGCAACCGGGTATAACGGTACCGTCCATTTCACCAGCACAGACGGTGCGGCAACCCTGCCGGCAGATTATATCTTCGTTGGCGGGGACGCGGGATCCCATGCGTTCTCCCCAACCCTTGCAACCCTTGGTTCCCGGACGATCACAGCAACCGATACCGTCACGGGTACAATCACCGGGACATCGGGACCCATCACCGTAGCCCTCACGGTCCCGGTCCCGACATTTTCCGGTATCGCCCCGGCCACCGGCCCGGCAGCCGGCGGCACGACCGTTACAATCTCCGGTACGGGATTCACCGGGGCCCGTATGGTGATCTTTGACGGCATCGATGCCAGCTCGTTCACGGTCGATTCCGCTACGCAGATCACCGCAACAACTACGGCCCATGCGGCCGGGGCCGTCAATGTCGCTGTCATCTCCGGCGGAGGTACAGCAACCGGGGCCGGGGCGTATACCTATATGGCCCCGGTAGTACCCACGGTCGTGCCGACAATTGCCGCGACTCCGGTCAGCACCTACGTTGCTCCCCCGAACGGCGGCTCTGACACCAGCGGCCCGGCGGCATCGGGTCGCACGCAACCCGCCCCCCCTGATGTACCTTCCGATACCGTTTCAATAAATGTCGGAGGCAATACCCCGGTCTCCAGTGTGGTCGTGACCGGTACCGGGATCAAGGATACTATCGTTACCGCAACCGAAGCAACGGGACCGGGTCTGAACATCCTGCCGCCGCCAGGGATGATCTACATGTACCTGGACATCTCCCCGGCCCGGTACGGCACGATCACCGGGGCACAGATCACCTTCACCGTCCCGCAGTCATGGATGACGGAACATCACCTCACCCCGCAGGATATCGTCCTGTACCATAATGTCGGGACCGGGTGGCAGGCGCTCCCCATCACCGTAGGAAAGACCCAGAACGGCCAGGTGTACTTCTCCGCAACGAGCCCCGGATTCTCGCGGTTTGCGATTGCCGGGCAGGCCCGTTCTCCGGGGATACCGGTTCGGGCCAATGAACAGACCCTTGGCAGCTCAGTGAAATCCCCGGGTGCGGTATCAGCTGTACCGGCTGCTCCCGGTCCCGTTGCCCGTGAGACCTCTGCGGTCCCGGCTCCCGCAGCACCGGAGACCGGCTTCCCCTTCATCACCGCTGCCCTTGTCGCGGTGTGTGGTGTCGGGCTCATTGGCGGCGGTCTGCTCGTCCGGCGCTGGTGGATCCGCCGGCAGAACCCGGCGTTGTTCCGGGAGTATGACTGACCGGATCGCTACAGGCCTGGTGGCCGTTCATACCGGATTCCAAGGATTTAATTCCCGGCTCGTACCAAAGCAGGTATGGACAAACGAGCCGGGACGGAACATACCCGTCTCCGTGCATTCATACTTCTCGCACTTGTCGTCCTCCCGCTCCTTTTTGCCTCCGGCTGTACTGACTCCCCTGTCTCTCCCTCTCCCCAGCAGTCTCCGCAGGTCACGACCGCATCACTCCCGGGTGCATCCTGGAAAGGGACTGTGCTTCCCGACCTGCAGGGCCGGGGAAATGTCAGCATCAGCAGGTTTGCCGGAAAGATTGTGATGGTGCCCATCGTGTCGGCATCCTGCCCTACCTGTATTGTCCAGCTCAAACGGCAGCTCGCCGAGATCGACGGGCTATACCGGAAAAATCCCGAACAGATTGTGGTCATCTCTCTCGACCTTGACCCGGATTACGGCCCGGACTTCATAACCGCGTACGGGGAGCCTGACGGTTTAGCCGGCTACTCTGCCCGCTCCCCACCGGCCATGACCCTGGAGCTCTTTCACCGTTTCGGTGCGTTTTCCATAGACCCCGCAACGATACCGGTCATCCTGGTATGTCCTGACGGCCATGACCTGCTCCTCCCCCCCGGCGTCAAGACTGCAGAGAGCCTCAGTGAAAGCATAGCAGGGGAGTGCTGATCCGTGGACGGTACAACCCTGCTCTGGCTTTCATTCCTTGCGGGTATCTATGCACCGGTCGGCTCGCCGTGCGTGATCGTGCTCTATCCCGGTTATATCGCCTTTCTTGCAGGAATGGGGGATGAAAAATCCAAAGTATCCCCGCTCAGCCTGGGCATCATGGTTGCAACCGGCCTGATCCTCTCCCTGCTCATTGGCGGGATCCTGTTTTCCCTGCTGGTACAGGTTACCGGGGGAGCGGCCCGGGTAGTGATCACTCCGGCGGCATATCTTCTCCTCGCGTGCTTCTCCGTCCTGCTCTTGCTGGATATCGATCTCCTCCCGTCCGCAGGCATCATCCCCTTCCCGGTCCCCCGGGCCGGCACCCCCTATGGTGCGGCATTCCTCCTCGGCCTCCTGTTTGGGGTCATCATCCTGCCCTGCAATGCTGCAGTCATCCTGGTTCTTCTCGCTCTTGCAACCACCGCTTCAGGTGCTGCTGAATCCATGGGCGTATTTCTCGCATTCGGGATCGGCATGACGCTTCCCCTGCTCCTGATTGCCGGCATCTCCCGGTTCAGGAGCCGGCAGGTGATGGCATTCCTCTCCCGGCACCGGCTGATGGTACGGAGGATCGCGGGACTGATCATGCTCCTCATCGCGGCCGGGTATCTCGTGCTCTTCTACTTTTCGGGCGTGTTCCGGTAAAAAGTAAGAGCATCACGTTCCTGCCGCATCCCGATCCCTTTTTAACATTCGCACCGGCCGTACCCTTCTTTGCATACAGGGTCACGCTCAAATAGGAAGTGAGTAAAGATTCTCTGGTACGGAAAATGGCAGGAACCGGACAGGGAACGGAAGTACGCGAGCTGAAATATGAAGAATTCCCGCTCGCAGTGAAATTATGGGAAGAGTACCGCGGCCAGAAAAATGACATGCCCGAAGAACGGATCTTTGGTGTCTTTGCAAATGGCAGCCTTGCCGCAACAGCCCGGTGCACCCGGCACCCGGACGGGCTTGAGATGGACTGCGTCTTTGCCAGTGAAAAATTCCGGGGAAGGGGTTATGCACGGCTCGCAGTCCAGGCACTCATCGATGCGTGCGGCTCCGAACAGATCTTCATACACTCGACCATTGCCCTGATCTCGTTTTACAAGACCTTCGGGTTTGTGCCCATACCGGAAGATAAGCTTCCGCGAACCATCCGGGAGCGTTTCTTATTCTGCTTTGGCGAGATGGTGGGCTGCAATGTCTGCCCCATGACCCGGGCGGGCCGGTGATGCATGAGAGTATCACTTTCCTGCCGCATCCCGATCCCTTTTAATATCACAATTCCAGATCCTATGCACCGTGACTGAGTTCGAGCTCGTCTCCCCATTCGCACCGGCCGGCTCCCAGCCCGAAGCCATCAGGGAATTAACCGAAGGTCTGGAAAAAGGCGAACGGCTCCAGACCCTGCTGGGCGTGACCGGGTCCGGCAAGACCTACACGATGGCAAACGTGATTGCGGCAGCCGGCCGCCCCACGCTCGTGCTCGCCCACAACAAGACGCTCGCCGCCCAGCTCTATGCCGAGTTCTGTGACTTCTTCCCCACTAACCGGGTCGAGTACTTCGTCTCCTATTACGATTATTACCAGCCCGAGTCCTACATCCCCTCAAAGGACCAGTATATCGAGAAAGACTCGGCCATCAACCCCAAGATCGAGATGATGCGTCTCTCGGCCACCGCTTCGCTCTCGTACCGGCGCGATGTGATCGTGGTTGCCTCCGTCTCCTGTATCTTTGGTCTTGGCAATCCAGAGAACTTCCGGAACATGGGGTTCGAGCTCTCGGTGGGCCAGAAGATCTCCCGCACCGAGATCATGAGCAAACTGCTCGACATCCTCTTCGAGCGCAACGACCTCGAACTGATGCCCGGCCGTTTCCGTGTCAAGGGCGATACGATCGATATCATCCCCGGGTACTTCAACGACATCATCCGGATCGAGATGTTCGGCGACGAGGTCGAGCGGATTAGCGAAGTCGATAAGAATACGGGCAACCGGAAAGAACAGTTGAAGTATTTCTATGTCTATCCCGCACGCCACTTCGTCACCCCCGAAGGTGCCCGGAAGAAGGCGGCCGAGACTATCCGGAAAGAGTTAGACGAAGTCCTGCCCACGCTGGGCATGCTCGAGGCGCACCGGCTCGAACAGCGGACCAACTATGATCTTGAGATGATCGAAGAGACGGGATCGACCAAGGGCATCGAGAACTACTCCCGGCACTTTGACGGGCGAAAGGCCGGTGAGAAACCCTACTGCCTGCTCGATTACTTCCCCGGCGATTTCCTGATGATCATCGATGAGAGCCACCAGACCATCCCCCAGCTCCGCGGCATGTACAACGGCGACCGTTCGCGCAAGAAATCCCTGATCGATTACGGGTTCCGGCTGCCGAGTGCGTACGACAACCGCCCCCTGCAGTTCCACGAGTTCGAACAGTACATGACGAGCACGATCTTTGTCTCCGCCACACCGGGCGATTACGAGCTGAAGCACTCGGCCCGGCTCGTGGAACAGATCATCCGGCCTACCGGCCTTGTCGACCCGGAGGTCGAAGTACGGCCGATCACCGGGCAGACTGACGATGTGATCCGCGAGGTGCAGGCCACCATTGCCCGGGGCGACCGGGCCCTCATCACGACGCTTACCAAAAAACTGGCCGAAGAACTCTCCGAGTTCCTTGCCGACCGGGGCATCAAGACCCGGTATCTCCATTCCGATATCAAGACGCTCGAACGCACCGAGATCATCCGCCAGCTCCGGCTGGGCAAGTTCGATGTGCTGGTGGGAATCAACCTGCTCAGAGAAGGTCTCGATATTCCTGAAGTAGGGTTCATCGGTATCCTTGACGCGGATAAGGAAGGTTTCCTCCGCGATGCCCGGAGCCTGATCCAGATCATTGGCCGGGCAGCCCGCAATGTCAACAGCAAAGTCGTGCTGTATGGCGACAACATGACCGACTCCATGAAGCGGGCAATGGCCGAGACGAAACGGCGGCGCGAGATGCAGGTCCGGTACAACACCGAGCATGACATCGTACCGCTCACCATCATCAAGCCAGTCAAGGAAAAAGAAGTTGAGCTGACCGATACCAAGCATGTGCCAAAGAAAGAGATCCCCAACGTGATCATCGATATCGAGAAACAGATGCGGGACGCGGCCGAGAGCCTTGACTTCGAGCGGGCGATCGCTCTTCGGGACCAGATCAAGAAACTCAATGAGCGGTTAAAAGAGGCGGGAAAGAACCCGCATACATAATGGTGAAAAATTACCGGGAATCCCCGGGACGTTATGGCGCTTTGTACTTCTTCTGGCCATTCGGGGAACTCTCCTTATCTCCCGTGCCTGTCATGTAATAGCGCCTCACGAAATCACGCACCTTCTCGGACTCGATCCAGCCCATATCCAGTTGGGTGATGATACGATCAATCTCCCTGGCCTGGAGGATGATCTTATCGGTGATCTCTCCGGGCGACAGGCTCGAAAGGCCCATGATGACGGCCAGCGGGTTCCGGATGTGGTCGCCAAGGATGGCGAACTGTTCGATGTTGTGCTCGATCTGCTCGAGTGCTTCCCTTTTTACAATTTCCATCTGTTTGCGATCGGTGATATCGATGAACGATGCCATGATGCAGATCGGTTTTCCGGCCTCATCTTTTACCATATTTATCCAGATCAGGACAAAGATCGGTGACCCGGATTTTTTTACCAGGATAACTTCCCCAAACCAGCTGCTTTTTTTCGGCAGCTTCTCACGGATCTCATGAAAAACCTGGGGTGAGGCAAAGAACTGGCCGGTCGGTTTTCCCAGGAATTCCAGCTCACGTTGATACTCCAGCATGTTCATGAGTGACTTGTTCACGTATTGGATACTGAAATCAAGGTCCAGGATTGCGATTGCATTGATGGATGAGCTGATCGCATGATCCTTGATGAGCAGCGCAGCTTCAGCTTTTTTACGGTCCGTAATATCAACGATAGTACAGACGAACTGTTTGTCCGGCAGCTTCCCTGCCGACATGATGATCCACCGGTCCTTTCCCTCCTTTGATCTGAACCGGGTTTCCAGGTCCTCTACGCTCTCATGGAGACCGAGCCGGTTGAAGAAGGTCTCTTTTGTCGCAGGTTCAAGCCAGAGATCCGCAAATGAGACTTTTGTGAGTTCTTCTGGTGTGTACCCGAGCATGCCGGCAAAACGCCGGTTCACTTCGATAATTGAGAGATCAGAACTGCTGACAAGGCCAATGCCCGCTTCCGAGTTGTTGAAGATCCCGCGATACTTGACCTCGTTCTTCCGCATGTGGGTTGCCAGGCTCGATACAACGACCGATACCCCGATGAGGATATAGCATTTGATGGATGAAGCAACCAGTTCCCCGAGTGCACCGTGGGTGAAATAGTACACCAGTCCCATGTACGCCAGGGAGATGATCACGGCAAAAACGGGGCCCCGGCTGGAATACCAGTAAGCAGCGATCACGACCGGGATATAGAGCAGGTACGGGGCGACATCATTGGAACCATTATGCAGGCTCAGGATATTTATCAGGAGAGCAAGGATCGTGGTATTGATGATAATGAATAACCAGAGATTGACGAGACTTTCATCGCCTTTTACAAAAATATTCGAACCCGTCATCCCGTCACCATTTCTGTAGTACCTTCACCCTGCACCCGTATATAGCCTGTTTTCAATTCGCCG
The DNA here is from genome assembly GCA_037141115.1 of Methanomicrobiales archaeon. Taxonomy (GTDB): domain Archaea; phylum Halobacteriota; class Methanomicrobia; order Methanomicrobiales; family Methanospirillaceae; genus Methanoregula. The sequence continues at coordinate 7,590 of JBAXDE010000084.1, forward strand.
GTAGTATAAAACCTGATTGAACCAACCGTTATTAATTATTTTTGTTTTTTATCCGACTTTTATGTATCCGGATTTTACCGGAGGTAATTGCAGTGACCGGTATTTTTTTAACCAAATTCCCTGCCTCTTGTGGCCTGGATCCGGGGCTGGAGCCGGCAGCGTGATGCACCATCCGCTGGATTATTTACC
>JBAXDE010000085.1:0-7776 GCA_037141115.1 Methanomicrobiales archaeon
TGGAGAACCGTTCGTCCCAGCAGCAGCTCTGGTGTCACTGTAAACAGTAACAAAACATAATCATATACTTAACATTCAGATAATGCACATTTACCGGTACCTGCATGCTCACGCACAATATTACTCTTGGACTTCCCGGGGAACAGCTGGATTCTTTTATAGACCGTTTTTCCGCTGACGCTGCAAAAGACCCATTCTCCACTTGGCTCATCCTCCCTACTGAACGTCTCGTTCGAGATGTTACTCACATTCTGGTGAAAAAGGAAATTCCCTTTGTTGAGTCGCGGATCTGCACATTAAATAATGGCCAAAAAAGTTTTTGTCGTATTATTTTTGAGGAAAATAGGACAACCGAGTCGTTTCTTTCAAAAGATAGATCAAAACTGCTGCTCACGCAAGTTCTTGATGATCTCAAAAAAGATCCTACAAAGGATGTATCATTGTTCATTACACGCGATTATCCTTCATCTGGCACTATAGATGATATCATGACCTTCATGAAAGTCATCCTGACTCGGAAGGTCCTATTTCCCGAATGTCTCATGGATCTGGAGAGCAAGAAGAGCGATCAGCTTGATACGATTATCGCGGAATACCTGAATCGGCTGAAGGATCCGGATCTTGGTTTGAATCTAGAAGATAGTAATACAATTCTCCAATGGACCATTAATTATCTGAACCTTTCCCGTTCATCCCCGCTTGGCGCGATTTTCATCTATGGATTCCATGATCTACTTCCCCTTGAACAGGATCTCTTTGATACGATGCGGGAGCATGCAGGAAAAACATACTTCTTCATCTCTGATGGTATCGATCCAAATATTTTCCGGAGTCGGACTGTTGCAGGAACCCCGCCCGCGTTTGATCTATCTTCCGCACGAGCAAAGATCACAGGTCTTTTTTCGGAAACCGGAACGCTCACAACGGGGGAATTTTTCCGTGTTAAAACATTTCCCACGCGCTATATCGAAGTGTATAGCATTGCCGCTGAGATTAGCCGTCTCAACGCTGCCGGGACTCCCCCTTCAGATATTGTGGTGGTTTATCCTGCGCTCCGTGATAATCTTGGACTTATTGAAGAGGTATTCTCCGATTTCGATATTCACTGGAACACGGCTGTGGGCGCCCGGCTCTCACGTGCACCCGTCATTCAGTTTCTCACCGGGATCACAGACCTCGCAGCAAACGGGTATACCCGCGAGAACATTGTCCGTCTGATCGGAAGCCCATTTTTTCATAAAGGGCTGGTTCCCGGGGGAAGGACAGACCTGGATGCCGGTGAAGTGGACCTTGTTTCCCGGTGGGCAAAAATTGAAGGATCACATCCCAACTGGACGAAACAACTGGACTGGCTCCATCAGGAAATGCAGGAATCTGAAAAAGCGAAGAACTTTCAAGGAATCTCTGTCCATTCCGTTGAACGCGTTCAGGAAGGAATCGCGATTCTTCTCAACAATCTCAATGACCTTTCCAAAAAGAAACCACTAAAGGATCATATCGAGCGATTCAAGGAATTCTTAAACCTGTGGAATATCCCGTATCTTGTTGGCGCACCGGATGAGCTTTTACATGAGCAGGAGCTTCGGATCAATAAAAAATTCCTCTCCTCTCTGGATGCTCTTGCCCGGATCGCGTGGATTCCCGCCGATGAACCCATCGATGCACAGGAATTCGCCCGGTTGATCTCCTCCCTTGGTGAAGAAGGGGATGAGAGCGGCCTGCAGGATTCAACGGGGGTTGCGGTCCTCGGTCCGCACGAATGCCAGCACCTGACGTTTCCAACCGTCTTCATCGGGGGACTGGTGGAGGGCACCTTTCCCCGGCTGACCACCAGCCTACCCTTCACCAACTCCCTGGAGAACACCCGGATGGGAACGCGTTCCCTCGCCGAGATCCTCCGGGAAGAACAATATTATTTCATCGCGGCCCTGCTCTCGGCGCAGAAGACCGTGTACCTGAGCGCCCCGCTGGCCGATGGAGAGAAGCCGCTGCTCACCTCCGCATTCTTCGAACGGGTCCGGATGCGAACCGGTGAAAAGCCCTGGCCGGATGCCGGCGGGATGATTCCTGCCTCCCGGCGCACTGCTGCTGTTTATGCGGGTACTGAGATCCGCGATGAGAAGATTTGTGCAGCACTCGGTGTGATACCGGATTCACTGGCGATCAGCGACCTGGTGGAACGGATCAACATGGAGCGGTTCTATCGCCGGGGCACCTGCGATTCACCCTATGATGGCATTCTGTCTAACGAATCGATCCGTGCAGTGCTGGCAGAACGCTATGGCCCGGCACACGTGTACTCCCCGACGAGCCTGGAGACCTATGCCTGCTGCCCGTTCGAGTATTTCCTCAACCGGGTGATCAATCTTAAAGAATTGCCGGAGGTGGAGCCGAACCTCTCGGCCAGCGATCGCGGTACTGCCATCCACGATATCCTGAGCACCTTTTACCGGCAGTGGCGCTCTGCGGGTAAGGCCCGGGTGAATTCCGCGTCACTGATTGATGCCACGGAGATGATCCTCCGTATCGCAGCAGAAGAACTCGACACGTACTCGTTCCAGAGCCCGCTCTGGGATGCCACCCGGATCCTGATGCTCGGGGACCGGCATACCGGGCCGGGGTACTTCGAACGGTTCCTGGTGCACGAGACGGAGGAATCCGATTCACCCCTTGTCCCGTCGCTCTTCGAATATTCCTTTGGCATGGGGACAACCGAATCGGACGATCCTTTGTCATCTCCTTCGCCGGTGGAACTCGCTTCTCCGGATGGCGAACGCAAAGTCTTCATCCGGGGCCGGATCGACCGGATTGACTGTACCCCGGATGGGAACTTCCTGATCTATGATTACAAGTCCTGCTCACAGCATCCCAAGACCAAGGATATCGAGGAGGGCACTGCTCTCCAGCTGCCGCTCTACCTGCTCGCGTTCGAGAAGATCACCGGCAACCACGGGATCGGCGGGGGCTACTACATGATCCGGCGCGAGGTGGACCGTAGCATTGTCTTCGCGGAGGCAGCTGCACGGGAGCTGATGATGTCGCGGCCCAAAGTCTCTGCTGATTTTGCCGGCATGATCCGGCATTCGCGGGATTGTGCGTTTGCGTATATCGACGGGATCCGGAACGGGAGCTTCCCGCTCCCCCGGGAAGAGAAATGCCCGAATCCGTATTGCGACTTCAAGCGGATCTGCCGCTTCGATCCCTACCGGGTCTTTGACGTGCAGGAGGAGACCTGATCATGGCAGCTACCGAGCGGCAGGGAGAAGCGATCACCCTGCATGACAAGAGCATGGTGGTGACGGCCGGGGCCGGCACCGGCAAGACCTACGTGCTGGTCCAGAAATATATCGATCTCCTGCGAACCCGTGGCGTTACGGTGCCGCAGATCCTTGCCCTGACGTTCACCGACAAGGCAGCGGCCGAGATGAAGGAGCGGATCCGGACCGAGCTCCTAAAGCAGGAAGGCCCGCAGTGGGCAAAGGCGGCCGAGGATTTCATGATCGCGCCGGTCCAGACCTTCCATTCGTTCTGCGCCCAGGTGCTCCGGGAGTTTCCCATCGAGGCCGGCCTTGAACCGGGTTTTGCCGTGCTGGACGAACAGCAGAACTCCCGCATCCACAGCACCGCGTTTGAGGAACTGATCCATACCCGGCAGGCAGGCCAAGCCAACGAGGCGCTGGTCCATGTCCTCTCCATCACGGACCAGAACGGCTTAAAGACGATACTCTCTGCACTCTACGCCAAGCGGGAGCAGTATGCCCGGTTCTTTGCTGCGCTTGGCGCCGATGAAACGCAGGTGCTTGCGGCGTGGAAACGGGAAGTCGAACTATTCCGGGAGGGGGAGATCGCGGCACTCCGGAAGGATCCCTCGTTTGCTTCCTGCCTCCGGACCCTGCTCGGTCTCGCATCCGCGTACGAGGGCGTCGATGACAAGGCGGCGGTTTTTTTGCAGGAGATCCGCCCCCTCCTGTGCCGGCTTGCCGAGCCCGCGAACCCCGGGGAGTTCTGTTGTGCTGCGCCGGAACTGCTGAAGAAGAAGCCCGGCAATATCGGGAGCAAGAAAGTCTGGAAGGATGCAGATCTTGCGGACTTTAAGAAAGCCCGCAAGGACCTGTACGAGATCATCGAACGGAAGAGTTCCCTCTTCCGGATGACGGTCGATATAACTGACCCGGTCATCACCGGGTCGGTCCGGTTCCTCCGGGATCTCTCGGTGGTATTCTCCCGGTATGGGGAGCTGGCCGGCAATGGCAAGGCCCTGGCCGGGGGTCTTGACTTCTCGGACCTGATCCTCCGTGCCCGGCAGCTGTTTGTCGAACAGCGGGCACTCGTGGCAACGCACTTCATGCCCCGGTTCCGGTACATCCTGGTCGACGAGTTCCAGGACACGGACTTATCCCAGTTCGATATCATCCTCTCCATCATCGGGACCCCGTCCCCCGCAACGGACTGCCTCTTTATTGTGGGGGACCCCAAGCAGTCGATCTATCTCTTCCGCGATGCGGATGTGACGCGATTCAAGGAGGCGCAGGAGATCATTGCGGCTTCCTGCCGGGGCCGGGTGGTGAACCTTGACACGAGTTTCCGGAGCACGAAGGAGGTGATCGGCCTTGCAAACCTCATCTTCTCCCGCCTGCTTGCGTCTGCGGAAAAACCATGGGAGTTCGGGTACGAGCCGGTCAATATATCGGCAAGCCGCGCCGGCCATGCCGGTTCCGTCGAACTGCTCCTCCCGCCGAAAGGTAGCGATGCGACCGAAACCAAGCGCAACGAGGCCGGGATGCTGGCCCGGCGGATCCACAGCATCGTGAATGCCCGGCCGCTCACCGTGTACGAGGAACTGCCGGACCATACGTTCATCGAGCGCCCGGCCCGGTACGGCGATATCGCAATCCTGCTGGAGGCGAGGACCAGCCTCTCGTATTACCTTTCGGCGCTCGGCGAGTACGGAATCCCCTTCTATGTCCACGGGGGGACCGGGTTTTACCATAGGCAGGAAGTGTATGATCTCTGCAACATCCTCGCGTTCCTGGAACACCGGCACGACAACATCAGCCTTGCGGGCATCCTGCGATCCCCGTACTTTGGGTTGAAGGATACGGAACTCTTCAGCATTGTGCAGGAGAATGGCCGGACCCTTTGGGAGAAGCTGGCTGCATACGCGGACCGGACCGGTGCCGGGCCGGCCACACGGGCCCGCGAGTTGCTCACGTCCTGGCAGCAGTACGCCGGCCGCTCGGGGTTGGTCCCGCTGTTGCGCCGGATTTTGTCGGAGTCCGGGGTCTACACGGTCTATGCCGCTCTCCCGGCGGGAGAACAGTACCTTGCCAACATCGAGAAGCTGGTGAGCATGGCCCGGAACCGCGAGGAGGCGGGGAACTATGCGCTCGCTGACTTCACCGCTGATCTGCGCCAGGCCATGGACGAGGACGAGCGGGAGGGTGAGGCGCCCCTCGATGCCCTTGCAGAGAATGCCGTCAACATCATGACAGTCCATGCGGCCAAGGGCCTGGAGTTTCCCATCGTGTTTGTCCCGGACATGGGCTCCGGCTTCCGGGACCGCCCCGGCCCCATCATGATTGGGGACAACCCGCTGCTGGTGGGGGTCAAAGTCCCGAATCCCGCTGACAATTACGAGATGACGGAGAGTGCTGTCATGGTGATGCTGCGGGAGTTGCAGCGCCAGAAGGAGCGGGCCGAGCGGAAGCGGCTGTTGTATGTGGCGCTGACCCGGGCGAGGGATCACCTGTTCATGAGCGGGAGTGCGCCGGAGGATTCTCTTTTGTCTTTTGATCTTGGCCGGTCCCGGATCGAGTGGGTGTTTACTGCTTTGTCGGTGACAGGGGATGCGATTGCTGCGGGGGGGCTGGAGTTGGCCTCAGGTCTGCGGCTTTCGATTATTTCGGATCCTCTGGCGATTCCTGCGGAGACGGGGCGGGTTTCTCCTTCACTTTTGGTTGTACCGGATGAGTGTTTGGGGAAGAGCGGGACGTGGAGTGGGCAGGTGTATTCAGCCGGGCCGGAGCGGGTGAAGGTTGTTTCGGTTTCGGAGCTGGAGAAGGGACCGGTTCCCGCCCGGGAGCCGGGGGTTTCGAAATATTTGCCGGGCGTTCCCGGGACTGTTAAGGGCACGATCATTCATGAGGTGCTGCGGGGCCGGGATGCTGCGACGGTGCTGAAGGAATATGGGGAATATTCGGAGGAGCATGTACGGCAGTGTGAGGAGATTGTTTCTGCGTTTCTTTCTTCGGACCTGATGAAGCGGGTGAAGCGGTCTTACTGTGAAGTGCCGTTTGTTGTTACCTTTGATGGGAAGCCGGTGACAGGGAAGATCGACCGGTTGTGCGAACTTGTGGATGGGTCGTGGGTTGCGATTGATTACAAGAGTGAGGTTTCATCCGACTATGCTGCGGTTGCGGGGGATTATGCTTTTTCGATGTCGGTTTATGTTGCAGCGGCCCGGCAGATCGTGAAGGGTCCGGTGGTGGTGGGGGTATATTTTACAGAGATGGGGGATTCTATCAAATGCGAAAAATAAGAAAAATTATGAGCGAAAGTCAACTAAATAACGGCAGATTAATCGTAATATAGAAAACACTAGAATTCAGTATTTTAATTTATTGGAAGGGTTTTTGAATTAAATCATAAGGGGATTTCATGAGTATTCTTCAAGAAATTTTGACATGGAGTGAGGATTTAGCGGATTGGCAGAGTGATGCAATCGCTCGTTTATTTACGAAACCGAATATCAGTCCTGAAGATATCAATGATCTTTACGCTCTCCTAAAAAAAGAGCATGGTATCATTGATGCTGAAGAGAGAGTTGCGAAAAGATTGACTGAAGATCAGATTTCTAAACCGGCCCCTTCTGGAACTCGGGTCGATTTATTATGTGTAAAAAATTTAAATCGTGTTAATGCTCTCGCCAATAATCAACAATTATCTTTTAGTGCAAAAGGCCTGACTGTTATCTACGGTGATAATGGATCAGGAAAATCAGGATACTCTCGTGTTTTAAAAAAGGTGTGCCGAGCCCGGGATCAAAGTGAACCAATTCTTCCAAATGCAAATTTTCCTCCGCAAGCAGGGAAAGCCGAAGCAACTTTTGAAATAAATGTCAGTGGAGTGGTTAAGGAAGAAAAATGGGTTGAAGGAAAACCAGCAGATGATATTCTTTCCACAATAGCAATTTTTGATCATAGGTGTGCCAGAGCTTACGTTGATGAAGAGGATGATTTTTCTTATGTTCCATACGGTCTTGATATTTTTGAAGGACTTGCAAATGTGTGCCGGCAACTGAAAGAAAAAATTGACGCTGACATCATTCAATGTGATGTCAATAATTCACAATTTGAAGATTTACGTGGGTCCACATCAGTGGGACGACTCATTGAAAATCTCTCAAGTGGTACTGCTTTCGATGATGTCGAAGCGTTGGCAAATCTTGAACCGGAGGATATCCAACAATTTGAAACATTAAATCGAAGCCTCAATACTGACAATCCACTACAAAATGCTGAATTATTGAAAAGGACAAGCCAGCGATTTATGAGGGTCGCAAAAAATTTCAAAGAAAAGTTTGCGTACGTCAACGATTCAGAATTTGCACGTTTTTCTGAATTGGATCAGAAATTTCTTTCAGCAAAAGTCGCATCTGATTTAGCTAAAGATAAATTCAATGAAAGTGGTCATTTTTTATCTGGAACCGGTGGCGAAGCCTGGAACCCAAGTTTGCCACTAAACGGATAAAAGTGTTCTTGGTCTAATTGATTTATG
>JBAXDE010000086.1:0-7760 GCA_037141115.1 Methanomicrobiales archaeon
GATCGATTAGAGTCAGGGTTGTCGAATTTACAGTTGAATCTTTACACTACCTTTTCAGCATACAGAAAATCATGAATCAGTCAAATCCTTATAAATCAATTTCAAAAACAGCAGACTGGAGTTACATACATGGGTAAGAAAGGAATGTTACTTGTCGGGCATGGAAGCACAATGCCATACAATAAGGATCTTGTCGAGAAAACTGCCGCTATTATCAAGGCAGGTAACACCGATTTTATTGTAAAATGCGGTTTTATGAACATGAACAAGCCCTCAATCAAGGAATCGCTCGAAGCGTTCCGTCATGAATCCATTGACACGCTCGTTGTCGTCCCCCTGTTCCTAGCAAAGGGTGTTCACATTGAAAAGGACATTCCCGGCGAGATCGGGCTCCCCGAGGGCACCCGGAAAGGCACCTTCGCGATGAACGGAAAGTCGATTCCTCTCGTGTATGCAGAACCGATCGGAAGCGATCCTCTGCTTGCAGACCTGATGGTCAAGAATGCAATAAAAGCACTCTCCCTCATCTAACTTTTTTTATGCACATCCTTGTACTGGATACCATCCATGGCGGCAGGGAAATTGGAACCCGGTATGCCTGCCAGGGACATGACGTAGATGCAGTGGATGTGTACAAAGGGAGTACGCCGGCATTGGCGGAGAAGGCCAGGACCGGCATCTATGATCTCATCATTGCACCGGTGCACCTGGATCCGGATCACCCGCTTCTTGCAAAACGAGATACACCCATAATAACCCATCATGAAGCAGTGCGCCAGCTGCTGGGGGAAAATCTTCCTGTTCCGATGATCGAGATCTCCGGGGCACAGGGTAAGACCACTACAGCCCACGCACTTGCGCACCTGTTACCGGGAAATGGTGTTCTGCACACTTCAACGGGAACCTATTCCTACCCGGCAAAAAACATTCTCTGGAAACAGAGTATCACACCGGCATCGGTTCTTAACGCCGTAAAATACGCACACGAGATGCCCGGCTGGCTTATCGCAGAGATCTCCCTCGGGGTTACCGGAGCCGGGGATATTGCCATCATCACTTCAGCAGAGGATTATACCTTTGCCGCAGGAAAGAAACACGCCATAAAGGAGAAGATTGCCTCTGCAAAACACGCAAAACGCATCCTTGTAGCAGACGGAATTTTCTGTGACCGGGAAAATGTTGTGCATATCGGGGATGTGGCCCGGTGCGATGGCATGACCTGCACGCTCGAACTGGATGGGATGAGTTGTGTCGTGACAAACCCTCTTTTCAGCCTTCCCCCGTACCGCCTTCCCCTCATGCTCGCAGCAGCGGCCGCAATGATGCTCAAGATCAGTCCGCTGCCACTCAACCATTTTACCGCACTTCCGGGCAGGATGTCGGTAAGTCATGAAAAAAATCTCGTCATTGTTGATAATGCCAACAGCGGTACCAATGCGGCCACAACCCTGTGTGCTGCCCGGTATGCACGGCACTGTGCAGGAATGATCGACCTCACTCTCGTGATTGGCCAGGTGGAAGGTGATGGTGCCGTATGTGAAGGTTTTTCCTTTGACCAGATCCTCTCGGCCATTGAGAAAGTTCATCCCACAAAACTGGTCTGGGTGGGACGGATTCCCGATCCGGGCTCTGATGCCCGCTGGCCAATTCAGGGTCTGATCGCTGCGCACTGCACCACCCTTGAAGAAGGGCGGGAAGCTGCCATAGAAACAACTACTACCGGATCCATTGTTCTTGCCGTAAAAACCTGGAGATAACTGATTGTTATGAAATACATGCACCCCCGCCCCAGTTCGATCGTTGCAGCACTGTATACTGCCCGTGATCTTGAAGCCGATGTCGCGATCCTGCACGGCCCGTCAGGTTGTTCATTCAAACATGCCCGCCTTCTCGAAGAAGACGGGTTGCGGGTGCTCACGACATCACTTGCGGATAACGAGTTTATTTTTGGCGGCCAGGCTACGCTTGAGAATGTGCTGCGATATGCCGAAGATCACTTCTCCCCGAACCGGATCGTTGTTGTTGGCACCTGCGTCTCCATGATCATTGGCGAAGATCTCCAGTCCGCCATTGACGGCTCGGGCATTACCACCCCAACGATTGCCGTTGATATCCATGCAGGATTCATGGAAAATATTACCGGGGTTCTAGCAACGCTCGAAGCTGCTGAAGCAGCGGGCTGGATCACCAAAGAGGAACTCACCCGCCAGCAGTTCCTCATGCAGAAAGCCAATGAGGTTGAGCGGGTCCGGGGCGCTGCCTGCAAGTCATATATCGAACCTTCCCGCGGGGATCTCAAACACCTTGCGGCAGAGCGGCTGCGGCAATGCGCCCGGAGCGGGGCAAAAGGGGTCGCGATCCTAAATGCCAAGAAAGAGACCGCCTACATGTTTGCCGATGAACTCATCGCACTCCACGATGCCAGTCCGGATGCCGATATCACGTATATTGCCAACCTGGACCAGCGGGGACTGCCCAAAGTGCGCAGGGATGCGGCCATCATTCTTGACGAGATGACGCGGCGGGGCGTGAACGTGGAACTGATCGGTGCGCTCGATGAGTACGGTGCAAATGGTGATCTTTTAGGCAAACGCATCCAGGAGATCGCTCCTTCATTTGCGCTGATTGCCGGCGTTCCGCACGCAATTCCCATGGAATATACAACGGGTATCGAGTGCTTCTCCATCACCAATGGTCCCCGCCAGGTAGAGCCGCTCAAAGATCTCGGGCACCAGCATGTGATGGTTGAGATCGACCTCCACCCCAAGACACTCGGTGTCCGGGATATTGTTGAGAGCGAATTCGGGGCGGTACTCCGGAGCCTGTAGATGAAACAGATCCTCATCACCGGTGACCGGTCCGGAAGCGGCAAGACCAGTATCACGCTTGCCCTTACGGCACTGCTTGCAAAGAACTACCGGGTCCAGACGTTCAAGGTGGGAATGGATTATATTGATCCGTCCTATCTTGCTGCAGCTTCCGGGCGGCCGTGCCGGAACCTGGATAGTTTTGCCCTTTCTTCCAGCCAGGTTCAGGAAATATATTCTTACGGGTGTCGCGATGCCGATATTGCGCTGGTGGAAGGTGTCCGTGGGCTCTATGAGGGAGCAGAAGCACTCACCGATGTGGGAAGTACCGCTGCAATTGCAAAAAGTCTTGATCTCCCGGTGATCCTGGTGGTCTCTGCGCAGAGCATCACCCGCAGCGCCGCAGCTCTTGTGAAAGGTTTTCAGTCTTTTGACCCGAAGGTCACGATCGTCGGAGTAATTCTCAATAATGTGAAAGGCGGTTCCCACAAGGCAAAAGCCGTCACTGCCATTGAACATTATTGCGGTGTGCCCGTGATCGGTGCAATCCCAAGGATGGATGAGATGCAGCTGACCATGCGCCACCTGGGGCTGGTGCCGTATCGCGAGGGAGCCGGAAAAGGTGATTTCGATACCCGGATTCGCACGATCACTGCAATGATAGAGCAGTACGTGGATCTTGACCGGCTTCTCTCCTTAATGAAGGAGAGCCCGGTCCCGTTACAGGCCTTCCCGTCCTTTAAGACGACAACAAAGCCGGATATAACAATTGGCGTGGCATACGATGAGGCGTTCAACTTCTATTATGCCGATCTCTTCGATGTACTTGCCTCACTGGGAGTAAAGACGATAACGTTCAGCCCGGTCCATGATAGCCTGCCAAAAGCGGACGGATATATCATTGGCGGGGGATACCCGGAACTCTATGCCCGCGAACTTGAAGCCAACCCGGGTATGAGGGATGCAATCCGAGCTGCTTCACAGAACGGGACGCCCATCTATGCCGAGTGCGGTGGTCTCATGTACCTCACCGATCGCATTGTGCTCGGCGCCGGCTGGCAGGGTGCTACGGAGGAGCGGCAGTATGCAATGTGCGGGGTCTTCTCCGGAGAGACCCGGATGCCAGCCCGACGGGTTGTTAGTTATGTAACCGGAGCAAGCGATGCGAATTCGCCTGTAGGCCAGGCACAATTCAGTGGTCACGAGTTTCATCATTCGGATGTGGTGCTGTCTCCCAAAACCCGGTACGCGTACGTTCTTTCCCGCGGGATTGGAATCCGGGATAATCTCGATGGGGCCGTGATTGACCGTACGCTAGGCAGTTATACCCACCTTCACCCGGTTTCAAGCAGGGACATGCTCGGACACTTTGTCCGTGCCTGCCGTAAGAAGAACTGATCTTTGATTCAGCAGAAATGTATGGGTGAGAAATACAAAAAAACCCGGAAATGGTAAAAATGTCCTGATGGAGGGTTTTTCTAAAAAAAATGGGGCACTTCACCGGTCAATTACCGGGAACTTCTGGTTTGAAATCTACAATTTTATCAACAAAAGATGTCATCTGCGAGAGAATTACCGGGTCCAGACCTTTCTCCACGCAAAGAAAAATACCCGATACCTCCGAAAGTTTGAGCTTGTTTACCACAAAATGGAAGAATTTTGATGCAGTTACTGAAGGAATATGGATAAGAAGCATACTGACGGAATCGAACATGATGCATTTTTTCTTCTCCGGCATCTGTTTGAGTGCTTCGGAAATGGCGATGCCAAGATCGGTAAGGTTTGCGGGATTGTTGATATATCTGACCCGGGGATTTTCTTCACAGACCCCGCCGGAATACTGGGTTACGGTATCTATTACATAGAAGTTTGTGGAGTCAAAGCCTTCTTTTGCATAGATTTTTGTCAGCACTTTGTACGGCTGGTTCACGGTAATAATCAGGGGGGTGCATCCCCGTTCCAGTATTTTTTTTACCACGGCAATATTGAGGGCATGGATATTTTCCGGTGGCGCTAACATAAGGTACAGCAGATTTTCTTCATTTATATCCGTCATTGTTGAGTCAGCCAAAACACTCACTTTCCTAACAGGAAGTCCCTTAATTCCTTTGGGATCTCTCCACCCCGTTCTTCAGCAACCATCCGTACTAGATCATCGAGATTTTTTATCATCTGGGTGATGTTATTGGCCTGTATCTGGAGTTCCATACGGATCTCTTCGGGTTCAAACTCCCCGGTTTTCACATGGTCTGCTATGAGCTGCATGTTCATCTTCGTAAGTTCAAGAGGTCGGCGTATACGGAGAACCGATTCATTCATAAATCCAATGAGTGCAACTTTCCGGTCATCCGCTATTTTCCGGTCGGAGACATCTACGAAACTTTCCACAAGGTACTCTTTTTTGTTGAGCATCACCGTAGCCACCGTTTTAAGGATTGCCACTTTCTCGCCGGTCTTGTTGAGAAATACCCGCTCTTCGTTCACGATGGATGTACCCAGGTCAGTAACCGGGCAGGTTCCTTCTTTTGCCGGACAGACATGTCCGTGACATATCCGGTTTATCAGTTCGCTCTTTGAAAATCCAAGGATCTTTTCGGCTATCGGATTTGCATCAGCAATCTTGTGCGTAACGGGATCGATGATGATTATTCCCGTCTGAATCCGGTCAAAGACTGCTTTGAACGGGCTGTCATGATCTTCAGATAAAATCCCCGCATTATCTCCGGGTGCTTCATTTTTGCAGGACATGGTAGTGTTATTCCCCCGTTACTGTTATTATGACGTATATCGCCTGATCAACCAATAATCTTATTGTCGACTGGTTATTGTTAATAGTTATTATAACCCCCGGTATCTTTTAAAATGAAAAATGGTAATTATTTATTTACTTATTTTCAGACAAAAGAAAAAACTACAAAAACTAAGGCGATCTATGGGAAAGTATGATCATCTATTATGATGGGAAATTTGTGCCGGATGACCAGGCAAAAGTCTCTGTTTTCGATCACGGGTTCCTCTACGGGGATGGTGTGTTTGAAGGTATCCGTGCCTATAATGGTAAGATATTCCGGTTGAAAGAACACCTTGACCGGCTCTATGATTCGGCAAAAACCATTGATATCCATCCCCCGATATCCAAAGAAGAGATGACCGAAGCTATCTGTGAGACGCTGCGAAAAAATAACCTGGAGAATGCCTACATACGCCCGATCATCACCCGGGGTGTTGGCGATCTTGGTCTTGACCCCCGCAAATGTCCAAAGCCGTCAGTCATCATCATCGCGGTTACCTGGGGTGCCATGTATGGAGATCTGTACGAGAAAGGCCTCAAGGGAGTTACCGTTTCTGTGCGGCGTAATCCCGCAGAATCCATGCCCCCCAATGTCAAGAGCCTGAATTACTTAAACAATATCCTTGCAAAGATCGAAGCGAATTACAAAGGAGGGGACGAAGCGATCTTCTTTGATACGAACGGTTACCTGTCAGAAGGTTCCGGCGATAATCTCTATATTGTAAAAAATGGTGAGATCATCACACCGCCCACGCTCAACAATCTCCGGGGAGTTACCCGGATGGTGCTCATCGAGATTGCAACATCACTGGGTATCACGGTAAAAGAACAGAACATGGGGTATTTCGATCTCTATACCGCAGATGAGATCATTTGTACCGGTACCGCAGCGGAAGTTGCACCTATCACCTGGGTTGACGGTCGCACCATCGGCAATGGAAAACCCGGCCCGATCACCCGGCAGCTAATGGCCGCTTTTAAAACGGTTACCGCGTCTGAAGGTTATCCGATTAATAAAAAATAATCTTTTTTCCCGGATATGGCTCATCCGGTTCGAATAATCTCAGGATAGAATAACCCGAGCAGCTGATCGATGTGGATGAATGCTTTTTTATGATCGATATAGATCCTGAACGCTTCCCCTGTTATTGTCCTGAAGATGATGTATCCGGCAAGCAGCAGGGGTTTTTTCATCTCGATGCTGCGGATCTCCTGTCTCGATATTTCTATTACCTTGTGACTTTCGAGTTCCTCTATATGGCGTGGGTGTGTATCGACAGTTGTTCCAAACAATTCATCGATAATGAATGTCCCAAATGAGATTCCATCGGAACGGGTTGCATCGAGTTCCGGGTTGTGGACTACAAATAATCGCTGGTCGGTAGCATAAACGCCATACCCCCCGGTTGCAGACCCGAGAGCACCAGCTATAGAACCGCTCATCCCTTCCCCGCCCAGTTTTACCGTAATGCTCGATATGCCCCCGATATATCTTTCACTGTTCTGGGTGCCAGGGATCGTTTCAACCTCAGGGGGTTCGTTTACCAGGATCGACTGTATGGCAGCGATAGTAACGCCCTGTGCATCATAAATTCCGGTCCCCTTCCCCAAGATCACCATCGGTTTGTTGTTGATTGTGACATTTTCAAGGTCCCCGATAAACGTATCTCCATCCCAGTAAACCGGAGGGATCTCTCCTGTTACCAGCGCATCAGGAGGCATCACAATATAGTCGATGAGCATTGTCCGGGTATCGCCATAGAATGGCACTGCATATGCATGCTCTCCCCGGCCGATCATCTCCTTAGCATCGATTCCGGTCAGCTGCTCAATTGCCCGATTCCAGGCAATCACCTTTTCCTCGCGGCTGATGGCAAAGATGGGATAGGGAACTGAACGAATCGCTTGTGCAAGATCGTTCCATTCATGTCGGGAAACATTAACCGGCCTGGCAATGGGTAGTGCAGCTGTTTTTAATGGCGCAGGGATATTGTGCGTAGTTCTAGCGATATCTTCAAGGGGATTTTCGATAGTAAAGTTGCCCACAAGATCAAAGGAATGGATCTCATCGAGCCACACCATCTCTTTATCGGGAATTTCTTTAGTTGTCACTGCCGTCAGGTTAATTTTGAAAACATAGATATCCATCAGATATTAGTAGC
>JBAXDE010000087.1:0-7683 GCA_037141115.1 Methanomicrobiales archaeon
ACACCATATAATCAAATTAATCAGTTGAAATAATTAATTTGCAAATTTTTTTGTTTTGAAATTTGAGAATTTATAATGCTTAATTCACCACATAATTATCATTATGAATCAAAATCACATACAACCCATACAAATTTCTGCAGCAATTATCACAATTTCAACTACAAGAAAGAAGGAAAATGATACCAGTGGTGCGACAATATCTACATTGTTGAGAGCAGTGAACATTCCTGTTTGTCACTATGCAATTGTATCTGACCGGGTAGAGGCTATCCGGAATGAATTGTATATCGCCATGAAAACAGCCAATTGTATCATCATCAATGGAGGGACCGGTCTCACCCACGATGATTGCACTATTGAAGCTATCTCACCATTACTTGAAAAAAAAATTGATGGATTTGGCGAATTTTTCCGGATAAAAAGTCTTCAGGAAATTGGTACAGCATCCATGCTTTCACGTGCAGTTGCAGGTATCATTGATGGGAAGGTAATTTTCTGCATTCCTGGATCAACTCCTGCTGTAACACTTGCAACAAAGGAGCTGATCCTTCCGGAGATTGTCCATATTCTCTCCCATGCAAACAGGTAATTCTACATTACTAATGTTCCGGAAGTCAACCAAATCAATTTTTTAAAAAGATACACCGGCAGGTTACCACAACCTCTCCACCTCTTACCGGTATATTTCCAACAGAGAAATCCGTTCAAGTACAAGATCAATGATGCGATCACCGTTTGTTGTGTCAAGTTCATCCCGGGTGATTCCAAACAGATCTATAAGATAAGCTTTTTTTTGCGAGTTTATGCCGCTCCAGGAATCTCCCACAAGGTGAATTAACGGTGAAAGAGCACCCCATATCTTTTCAGATGATGGAAAGCAGCAGACATACAGGTGGTTCTCCCCGGAGTGAATTCCAAATGGTGCAGCCAGGGAACACTGGCGGGAACCTGCAGCATACAACAACGCCTCCATCTCCAGAGTGTTTGAAACCATTGTTCCCTTTTTATATGACCTTACTGAATGACACATCGCGGTATGAGCGTGTTTCATTCCTGCAAGCATGTCGGCATTAAAACAGATGATGTGGGTATCATTAAGTTCCGCAATGGTCCGGAGTGTTTGAAGAAATGCAGTACGATCTTCAATGGTGCAGGTCGCAGCGCGAATATCGTAGGAATTATCCTGATGAGTAAAAGATCCCCCTATCGTTGGATCTTTACATTCATTGTTTGCGTCACCAAAACCTGCAGTTTCTTTTTCTCCTGTCATATTGTCACCCGAATTTTGACAGAGTTGACTGTCCATGCATAGCCACATCAACAACTTCCCTGGGGGGTATAAGCCTGGATTTATCCAGTTGAGTAAAGAGCTGTTCGGCAATTCCCCGGCCAAGGATCTTTGTCACGTTCTCAATGCCTGCTGTTTTCAATGCATCCGGGGAGGTAATACTATTGTTAAAAAGACGGCGGGCACGAAAACGTCCTATACCATGTAATTTCACAAGGGGGAGCAGTTCACGACGGATCCCGTTTTTCATACAGATCTCATACTCCCGAATCTTTGGATGGACCAAGGGTGCAAACATTCTTGCGAGCTCAACAGTGGCGTGCAGCAACCAGTTCACGCTCTCTACCATTCCATAGAGATCACCAGGCCCCACTCCATATCGTTCGCATATCTTTGCGTCGGTCAGTTCATCGGTCCAGTCTGAAAGAAGCATGGTTGTCTTGAGCGCACGGTAGTAGGGTTCTGCCTCATCCTCGTCAAGTGGTGGTTCAACCCAGAGCTCTCCTGGATGTGCATCTACCATACGATCAAGTGCGGGGAGATCCGTGTTCTTTGCATAGAGTTTGGGCATATCAGGAGTACTGCAGATGGTCTGGAGAACTCCGAGATCTGCATAATCATTGTTTTTCCGGAGCCCACTTACAATGAGAGCTGCGCTGCGGGGATCGATATATAGCCGTGAAACCAAATTGCCAAAATCTGAGGCACCGAGGTGCTCTCCCACCTCAACTATTAGCTCTGATGCTACGAGAAAGATGAGCGCGGAATCTACCGCTTTCTTCATCAGTCTGCCCTGGCGGTGCTCATGGACATAAAAAGTCCTGTCCATAAATGCGGAAAGCTCAGCTCTTGTAGCGGCAAAACCTGACGCAATAAGGGAGAGCACATGTGTATAGAGCGCGTCTGGTTCGGCAATCTTGGAATGGATATTTTCTGCAGGAGCATCAATATACCGATCGAAGAGTTCCTCTATCTGTCCTTCGTCCTTTGCGATAAGGACGGCCTCCCCATAGGGGTCCAGTCGTGGGCGGCCAGCCCTCCCCGCCATCTGGTGGTATTCGCTGGCCGGGATCGGTTGCATCCCCTCACCAGCGGAAAACCGCATATAGTCACGAATTATAACTCGACGTGCCGGGAGGTTGAGCCCTGCAGCCAGGGTCGGTGTGGATGAGATACATTTGATTAGGCCTTTCCTGAACCCTTCCTCAACGATCGATCGTTCAGGCCGGCTCAGCCCGGCATGATGGAAGGCAGCACCTTTTGCTACACAGGCTGCCAGTGTTTTAACCATCTCAGTCTCAGCACCTTTACTGAGCTGTTCAGCATAAATGGCAAGTGTGGGATCATCACTTTTTATTGCCCCGGCAGCCCGTTTTGCGAAGGCCTCAGCATTGCGACGGGAAGAGACAAAGACAAGACACTGCCCGCCCTCTTCAATGGTATCAAGGCAGAGATTGAGGTCATCATAACTTTTTGAGACCTGTTTTATTGCACGGTCACTGTCGTTGAAATGGATGCGGTTGTTGCAGAAAACTCCTTGCCGGAGATCAACCGGTCGCCAGTTGCTGGTGACCAGTTCAGCATCCAGCCACCCGGCAAGAATTTTCGGATTACCGATTGTTGCAGAAAGCCCGATTACCTGCATTGAGGGATTCCGGCTACGCATCTTTGCGATTACCACTTCAAGTGTTGGCCCGCGGTTATCAGAGTCGATCAGATGAATTTCATCGATGACAAGCAGGGTGATATCGTTGATCCAGCGTGCGCTGTTACGAAGAAGGGAATCCACCTTCTCGCTCGTAGCGACGATAATATCATTCCTCCCCAGCATATCATCGCGCCTGTCAAGATCTCCTGTTGAGATACCAACATGGACACTTTTGTTGCTGAACTCATCAAATTTTTCGCTTGCGAGGGCTTTTAGAGGGACGATATACAGGCATTTCCCACCGGCTGCGATATGACTGTGCATTGCCATCTCGGCAATCAGGGTCTTTCCACTTGCAGTGGGGATGGCTACAAGGAGGTTTTTTCCCGCAAGCATTCCGCGTTCTACACATTCCGCCTGCGGGGGATAGAGATCAGCAATACCTGCACGAATGTAATGCAGTTTGAGATTTGCCGGGATCGGAACCTCACTGATCAGCACATCACATCCTCCTTACTTAAAAACCCCATTGATTCCACTGAAATAATTGTATATTTATGGCGTTTAGACAAATTAAGCCTTTTAACAGTAATTATTCTCCAGTGGAAATTTAGCAAAAACTTAAATATTGTTGCGAGAATTTCAGTTATCCCTGTGTTTAATAATAATAACTTATCATATCCTGTTTTGCCTCTTTCTTCTTCCGGTCAAGGAAGGCAAAAACGTTCTCATGGGGGACACCTTCGATCAGCATATCGACTGCCGCCCGGGCAGTTTTGAGCTGCTCAGGATACCCTATAATGGAGATAGTCTTTCCAAATACTGAGATTTCCACATCGGTCATATCCTCAATCTGTTCCCGTGCCCTGCCATCTTTGCCAATGATACGGCCCCTGAGCCTGTCCAACTGTCGTGGACCATCTGCCATCCCTGAAAGATCAATGACTTCCAGCAGCAGATCTTCATCCTCGATCATCTCAAATGCACGTTCAGGCGAGAACCCGCAATTAATGGCGTTGATAATTTCGACAGCCCTGAGAATTGAAATAGTGTGCTCTTCAGTCCCCTCAACTTTTACAATTCCTTCTTTGCTGTCGATGGTGATGGTGGCGTGGGTTTTAGCCTCGAGCTCTCTCTTGGTAGAGCCACCCTTTCCAATAAGGACACCCACCCTGCTTCCGGCGATTTTGACTTCCTGCATCATGTTTGTTTCACCTTGGTTTTTGTATGACTATTTTTTAATTGCATAACGTACTGACACTCATCCATTGGCAGTCAACGGTTATCATGGTTCGGCAACATTGAGTCCGGTAACTGCATTGAACAGTTCGAAATCATTACGAATATCGCAACGGTTTTTAAAATACCGGTTGATATTACGGATATCCCGCATCAGGAACTGGAGTGCCCGGGGGTGATCGCGGGTGACAGATTGTCCCATATCTATAAAATAAGGTTGGTCCCCGTATAAAATATTAAACTCGCTCAAGTCCGCATGCACAAGCTCTGCCTTCTTGTACAGGATATCAATGGTGTTTGTGATTGTTTCATAGATTTCTGCGGGATCCTCCATAATGACATTCCGCAGTTGCGGATACGCAATCTCCCCCTCCCCGATAAATGACATGATCAGGATATTTCGGTCCCAGACGATTGGTTCAGGGACGGCAATTCCTGCCTCACGCGCCCTGACCAGGTTGGAAAATTCTTTTCTGGTCCATGCAAAGATGAGATCCTTTTTAGCCTTCTTTACGTGAGAAAATCTGCGGTCACCCGTGACATAGGAACTCATTGTGGTAAAATTTGCGGTGCGGATCCGGTATATCTTGATGGCAATTGCCGCTCCGTCACGTTCACCATAAAATACGTTTGCCTCTTTCCCGGTGCTGATAGAGCCACCGATTAAGGATAACCATTTTTTATGTACCAGTTTATAGAGTGCAAGAAGGGTGACTTCGTCAAAGACATCCTCCCGGACCTTAAACTGGTCGGCATCTTTGATACGGATGCCCATTTCCTCAATCAGTTGATCGAATCGATCCTCTTTTTTTTCAAGACTCACAGGGGGTCACAATCCTGGCATTGCTGGATGATCATTGGATGTAGTCTCTCACGGGTGCAAGTATTTCGGTAAGTGATTCGCCACACGATTTCTTAAGATCCATAGCATGCACTTCACTCTTTCCATAGGCTGTTTCAAGATCTATGTAACTTGAAAATGTGCGGTCACCGCCAAATTTCTCCGGTCGTTTGATGGTGATTTCCGGAAGGCGCGGGAAGATGTGGTGCTGGAAGATCTGGAGTATCGGGTTCTCCGGAATCTCTGGCGGACAGAACGCCTTCTGGCATTTCTTCTTTATCTCCTCCTCAGTGTCTGCAACTGATATATAATTTCCTTGCGAAGAAGACATCTTCTTCCCATCAATCCCGTTCAGTATTGGCGTGTGGATGCAGACTGGTGCATTATAGCCGAAATTGACCAGATGCTCCCGGGCGAGCATGTGGATCTTACGTTGATCAATCCCCCCAACTGCTGCGTCAGCGCCGAGCATCGCAATATCGGCCATCTGCATGATTGGATAGATCATCTGGGAGACTGTGGGATGATCCATCTGCCGTCCTACTTCATCCATACTGCGGGTTGCACGGTTGAGGGTGATCTCCTGCGAGAGCTGGAGCACGAGTAATTCGTAGTCCCGGTTGAGCTGGAGATCGGATCCCAGCACGTACTGGACGTTTTTTAAACCAAGACCTTCGAAACAGCGGCGGTTGTAATCGGCAAGTTCCCTCACCTTTTCCATGGTCCCTTTGCGATTGAGGAATGCATGCACATCGGCCAGGAGTACAACAACTTCGAACCCGGCAGCCTGCATATCCACCAGTTTGTTGACCGTGACCAGGTGTCCCAGATGGATCTCTCCACTGGGTTCGTATCCTGCATAGACCTTTTTTGTGGGTTTATTAAGTAGCGAACGGAGATCGTCTTCTGTTACAATCTCAACTGTGTTGCGGGTAACCCGTTCGTACGCATCCATTGAAAATAATAGGTGATGATGGGTGTTAATGGTTGTTCTGGATCGGGATAAACCCGAGTGCATCATTGGTGGTTTTTATGGACGCTGCACCATCTTTTTGCCCACCCATCATCGCGCGGATTGCATCGACATTCTCAACCACAACATCTGCTTCCTGGTGTATTGCTTGGAAGAAGCAGAGATCGGTTTTGTTGGCATAGATCGATTCTTCAAAGATACAGTTCTCATAAAGATCAGATCGCGACCTTCCAAGATCCATGGCGAATTCCTTGAGCTCTGCCGTGCTCCGGATCCCCGCAGTCTTTTTTATCAGGCCTAATCTGGGGTGGTTTTTCACCAGTTCTATAACCCGATCTCTTGATACCTCTTTTTTTGTCGTGATTCGGATCGCATGCATGTGCATCATCGTGGTTGGTACGATCATGGC
Source organism: Methanomicrobiales archaeon (assembly GCA_037141115.1). Taxonomy (GTDB): domain Archaea; phylum Halobacteriota; class Methanomicrobia; order Methanomicrobiales; family Methanospirillaceae; genus Methanoregula. The sequence goes on from JBAXDE010000087.1 coordinate 6,402, forward strand.
CATAGTAGTGATCGAAATGTGAGGAAGTACCGACAGGACATCCGGGCCATGGTGGCTGGGAACACTCACAGGATCCAGTACAATTGCATCGATTGGTCCTTTTTTGATCTCACCGGGATCGGAACCGCGACGCACCATGATTGCATGAACGTGGGCCACGCCATACTCATTATCAATCGCATGGATAATGCGGCAGAGTCCTGTTGTGTTACAGGAGACTACCCTGACAAACTGTCTGCCGATTGCATCCTTATAGTTGCAGGATGAATTAAAGGAAAACCCGGCAATCTCATGGTCCTCCCCTCCTTGCCAGAGCGCTTTTTTCCCGAGTTTCTCATAGAGCGGCTTATTCGTAGCACCGACGTCCCCCGGTGTTGCATCGACTATAATGTCAGCGGCTTTACACATATCCTCGACAGACCCTGCAACAGATAGACCGACTTTTTCAAAAGCGGCTTTCTTGGAAAGATCGGCAATATAGAGCGGATAGCCTCGCTGTTTTGCAACGAAGGCCTCGGCATTTGGTCGGGTCTTCGAGACGCCAATAACTTTCATATCCTTCTGAGCAGCGACCGCATCGGCAACGCGTTTGCCGATTGTACCATACCCGTTGATGGCAACCTTGATCATACAATCCTACTTGACGCAGGTATAGAAAAACTATGCGGAATGTCCCGCAACCCTTAATTTTACTGAATGGATTATTTTTATCCGAACTCCTGTTCATGCTTGTTTCTACAGAGCAGATTTTTCTGAAGCTTTTACCGCATGACAGAATACGCTTTTAGTTGAGCGATATCAGAGAGGGTCTGGATTTAATCTAAATTGTGGATTAATGATTGTATGACTACAGTATGGAAAAAGGAAAGAGAAATAATCCGTTTTTGGAGGGTTCAGGAATTAATTATAATTTGTCAGAAAACGAAAACCAAATATATGAAATCCTCAACCATTGCGTTTTCTGAAACACCGGTGCGCTGGTGGCAGATTGCACTTATCGGGGTAATTGTCTTTTTATCCGGAGTAGATGCTTTTTTCTGGACTTCGCTGTTCATTGACGCTCTCGTTATACTCTTTGGTATCCTTGCCTTGGCTGTCGGGTTGGTCATGATTGCCTTTTCGTACACGTTCAAAGAAGAGATCATTTACAAGTTTCCGATATTTCTTGCCGGGATCACATCGCTGATTGTAGCAGTTCTTGCCATTCTGATACCAGGTCTTATTGCTCCAACCCAAGTTTGCCACTAAACGGATAAAAGTGTTCTTGGTCTAATTGATTTAT
>JBAXDE010000088.1:0-7520 GCA_037141115.1 Methanomicrobiales archaeon
CAGCATGTGCTCGGGGAACCATTTGATCTGGTGTGCGGCCTCGGAGATCTCGGCAGGCTTGATCTTTACGAACCACTGGCGTTCTGAGAGGATCTCGATGGGTGTCTTGCAGCGCCAGCAGGTACCGACACGCTGGGCGAGTGGCTCCTGTCGCTTTAAGATCCCCTGTGCTTTCATATCGGCAAGGATCGATGCCCGGCATTCGGAGGTATTGAGTCCCTGGTATTTGCCGGCAATTGCCGTCATCTTACCCTGGCGGTCGATCGCTTTTCTCAATGCAAGATTGTGCAGTTTCCACCAGTGGACATCCTGCTTGTCCCCAAAGGTACAGATCATCACGGCGCCGGAACCAAATGCGGGATCTACTGCCTCATCCTGGACCACCGGCACATCGTGACTGAAGAGCGGGACTTTTTTGGTTCCGCCTTTGAGCGGGTGGTACCGCTTATCATCCGGGTGGACTGCTATAGCAACACAGGCTGCAAGAAGTTCCGGCCGGGACGTTGCGATCTCTACGCCATCGAAATCGAAATAATTGAGCTGGGTCTCGCGGTCTTCATAGGTAACTTCGGCAAACGCGATTGCCGTCTCGCACCGGGTGCAGTAGTTGACCGGGTGCTCGCTCTGGTAGATGTAGCCGGACGCGAGCATGCGCAGGAACGAGAGTTGCGTCTTGCCGTAATATTTCGGCTGCATCGTCACGTACTCGTTCGACCAGTCCGTGGAAAACGCCATCTTTCGCAGCGTAATGCGCATGAGGCCGATATTCTTTTCCGTCAGCTCGCGGCACATCCGCCGGAAATCTTCGCGGGAGACATCGTTCTTGGTGATGTGATTGAGCTCTTCAACCTTCACTTCGGTCGGGAGCCCGTGGCAGTCCCAGCCCTGGGGGAACATCACGTTGAACCCCTTCATCCGTTTGTAGCGGGCAAAGAAGTCGATGTAGCACCAGTTCAGCGCATTGCCGATATGAAAGTTGCCGGTAGGATAGGGCGGGGGGGTATCGATCACGAACTGTGGTTTTTTAGAGTTCTTATCAAAATAGTGATCTTCATCGCGCCAGATTCCGCGCCAGCGCTCCTCCACCTCCGCAAAATCATAATTTTTTGGTAGATCCTGAGATGACGCCATTCCGGAGATATTTGGAATTGAAATAAAATATAGTAATCGGATAAAAAAACGTGACGACTGGTAATATTCCCGTGCCGGCATGATCCGGCATCCGCTTTTGGGACTAAAGCTCTTTTTTAGTCGGACGACACATGATGTACTAATGGCACGACAGAGAGGTCTTGGGTTCGCAGCGGCAATTGCCGGTGCAGCAATCCTTGTCGGACCCTATCTCCAGCCGGCATGGCTGATGGGCCTCGTAGTGATCCTGTTCTCCCTTATCCTCTGGCGTTTTTTCGATACCAAATACCTCAGCTATGCAATGTGTGCACTCGCTGCGCTGTATGGTGTCACGCTCCTGCCATTCTTTGTCTTTGCCACATCGCTTGCGATGATCGTGCTCGGTGAGCTTGTCTTCCAGACCGATTCCGATGATCTCAATACGTACCTGTATTACATCATATCGACAGCATGGGCAGGAGTGCTGGTCATGGGATACATGCACGAGATGGCCATCCTGACCGTTATCTTTGGAATTATCGCAGCGGTTCTCCTGAAAGTGATCCTGCTCAAGTACGAGGACTCGCTGGTCCTCGAAGCCGTGGGTGTAGCGATGACGATGTGGCTGATCCAGGAGCTCAATTACCAGGTGAATCTCCAGCTGGTGGTTGCCGCAGTAATTGTCGGTTTCACGTTTGGCTACTTTGCCTTCCGTGCCAAGACAGCCGATCTCTCCGGGCTCTTCTCCGCAGCGCTCGTTGGGATCATCCTGCTCGTCTTTGCTGATGTCCGGTGGTTCATGATCATGCTCGCGTTCTTCATCCTTGGCTCGGTTGCAACGAAATACAAGTTTGAGTACAAGAAACGCATTGGTGTGGAGCAGGGCCAGAGCGGGGCCCGGGGATACCGGAATGTCTTTGCCAATGGGATCGTAGCCGCCGCAGCAGCGGTGCTTTTTGGTGTTTTCCAGCAGCCGATCTTTATTGTGATGTATGTCGGCTGCGTTGCTACGGCAGCGGCCGATACTCTTGCAAGCGAGATTGGTGTCACGGGTGGAATCCCGTACATGATCACCACGCTTAAAAAAGTCCCCATCGGAACGAACGGGGGCATAACGCTTGTTGGGGAATCAGTGGCGCTTGGTGGCGGTCTTGTTGTAGCACTCGTAGCGTTTCTGCTGGGGGTCATCTCACTTCCGGTGGTTGCTGTCTGCGCATTTGCCGGTTTTGTCGGCACGAATATCGACAGCGTTGCCGGCGCAGTCTTTGAGAACCGGGGTATCTGGGGCAATGCCGGTACGAACCTGATTGCAACGATCGGTGGCGGACTGGTGGCGATGGGGCTCTTCTATGCTCTTCGCCTGAGTTAATAACCCGGTTCATTTCGGTTTTTTCCCATTATTGTTGCGAGCAGATGCCCCAGTTTTCTGGAATCCGAACCTTGAATACTGTTGAAGTTTTGTTTCCCTGTTGTATCGCTGTATTGCAGAAGAATCGAATGTATCGGGTCGATTACAAAAATGGGGGATGTTCCCGTCAAAGAAGAATTCCGATCACCATTACCCCCGCTTGAAAGGGCGAGGAAAAAAAGGTTTTATTATCATTGATCTGCTTGAAGCAGGAATGATTTTTTATCCGGTTTTTAGTATTTGTACCAGCGTCCCTTGCTATCATATTCTCCGGTTACCGGCAGGTCGCTGGTGCCTGAACCCTGGCTGACTGAACCCTGGTTGATTGAGCGGAAAAAACATGCTTTGTACGTGGAGATGATTGGCAGGAGTACCAGGATCCCAAAGAAGAGGCAGATTGCGGTTATGACCGTTCCTTCAGCCCCGATCATGCCGACCAGCTGATCCGGAGTAAATGCTGCGATCTGGGTCTCGTTAAACCGGGTAAGCGGTTCGAGTTTGTCATAGAGTGCAGCTTCCCAGACAATCATGAGCGCAAAAATGATGGCAAAGGAGATAGCCGCCGATATGATGTAGAACTTAAAAACCTGGGCCGATTGGATCGTGACCAGTTCGATGCTGCGCCGGATGCTGTCAAAGATCTTACGGTCTTCGAACACTGCTGCGGTATCGAAGAACAGGGTGAGAAATGCCACGGGGATGAATATGCAGATGGCAAATATTCCTAAAACCTCCGGGTCTGCCGGCATTCCCCCGAACGAGAGGGTGATCATGACCAGGGCCACGAGAATGAGGGTACAGAAGACGAGCACCAGCATGGGCAGCAGCACCCGGAAGAAATACTGGATCCCCCCATTGAAGAGCTCGCGGATCCCACCGTTTCCATTCTTAATCACCGCGTAACTCCCGGCAAGGAAAAAGACCGTAATGAGAGAACCGATCAGGACCAGACGGGTTGCAAAGAAGCTGCCCTGTTCATTGTATGCAAGCCAGATCATTGCAGCCAGAAGGCCGGTCACCAGTCCCTGCACCCAGAGTACAGGAATCCGCCGGAGCAGACCGAGGGCTTCTTTGAGTTCAGTAAGAACCATGATTAACGGTTCCTCGGCATTGCCACAATCTCGCGCACCTGGAGATCAAAGAAGTTCGAGGTGTGCGCGGGCCTGATGACACAGACCGTGTCTGCCCCGGTTGCTGTGCCCCCGACTGCGATAACCTCTTCGCTGATGCCTATCGCGCCCTGGTCAGCGGCTATGAGCACGCATTCGACAGCGACCTTAAGCCCGACCGCCACGGTGCGCCGGAGGGATTCAGCGATCGCGTCCGAACGCGATCCCCCGCCAATCTTGGGAGAGCGGGAGATGGCCCGTTCGAGTCCCGAGAGCGCATGGGTACCGGTCACGATCCTGACACCCTGCCCGCGCAGCCGCTCTGCGATATCCGGGGAAAATTCCCACTCGCCGGGTTTTGCAAATCCCATGACATGCGAGACGACCACGAGGGTCAGGCCGGAGCCTTTCATGGCATGGAAGAACGTCTCTGCTGTCGAGCCGGAGGTGCTTGCAACCAGGATGGTCTTAAGCCCGAGTTCCTTTGCGCGCTCAATGGCAAACCGGGCGGCATCGGCAGTATTTGCCTCCCCCGGCTTGTCGAAATACCAGATATTTTTCTGCGTGAACGTCATAAGTACCTTTTATTAAGCCGGGATGGAAAAACTTTGTTTAGTTTCTTACCCGACCATGAACTGATAATTATCAGATCAAATTATAAGATCAACTATTCATTGAGGAACCAGATATGATTACCCTAGCCCTTGCAGGAAAACCCAACTGCGGAAAGTCCACTTTTTTCAAGGCCGCGACCATGGCAAACGTCGAGATTGCCAACTACCCCTTTACGACCATCAACCCGAACTATGGTGTCGGGTACGTGCGGACGAAGTGCCCGTGCCAGGAGCTCAAACTCACCTGCACCCACTGTGTTGACGGCAACCGGTTTGTGGCCGTGAACCTGATCGATGTAGCTGGTCTCGTGCCCGATGCCCACAAGGGCAAGGGCCTGGGCAACCAGTTCCTCGATAATCTCCGTCAGGCGGATGCGATCCTGCACATGATCGATGCCAGCGGCGGTACTGACAGCGAAGGCAACCCGGTGGGCGTGGGCAACCATGACCCCGAAGAGGATATCAAGTTCCTCATCTACGAGATGACGATGTGGGTGCATGGGATCCTTGGCAAGCACTGGACCCGGATCAGCCGTATGTCTCAGGGCAAGGGAACAGCCATTGAGCAGGGCATTGCAGAGACGTTCGTTGGCCTCGGTATAACCCCCGATGATGTCCGGGATATCCAGTTGCAACTCAAGATTGACCTGATCCATGGATCGATTGACGACCTCATTCCCTTATGCGCAGAGATCGTGAAGATCTCAAAACCCATGCTCGTAATTGGTAACAAGATCGATGAAACGCCCGAGGCACTGCGCACGAAGCTCGCGGTTGCCAAGGTTGCGTTTGTGAGTGCGGCTTCCGAGCTTGCTCTCCGGAATGCGGCGGGAGCGCATATGATCGAGTACCTGCCCGGCGATGAAGAGTTCAAGGTCGCAAATGAAGGTACGCTGACTGCCCCCCAGAAGGCAGGGCTTGCAAAGATCGCGGCCATGATGAAGGAGAACCATGGCACGGGTGTGCAGCAGGCAATCAACCGTGCGGTCTACGAGCTGCTCGATATGATCGTGGTCTACCCGGTTGAGGATGAGACCCATTTCTGCAACAAGCAAGGCGATGTGCTGCCCGATGCCTTCCTTATGAAGAAGGGCTCAACCCCCCATGATCTCGCGTTCCAGGTGCACACGGATATCGGCAAGGAATTCCTCTATGCGCTGGATGCCCGGACCAAGATGCGCATCAAGGAAAATCACATTCTCAAGAATGGCGATATCATCAAGATCGTGAGTGCGGCCAAGTAGAATTATCTTTTTTTTAACAGATGGATCTTTTTTTTAACCTTGCGGACGTGCCGGATTATATTTTCATTGTTGACTGGTGAATGCAGATATCCCATCAGTGTGCGGCAAGATAGCCAGCACATTCGTCTGCAAAAATCATCGTTCCGATATACAGAATAATCAGCCGGTTCGTTAGGTACAGGTATGCTGATGGATTGCCTGGAACACCGGGCGGAAAAACTTCTGCCCATGAAGGAATTTTACAAACGCCTTGTTTTGTTTGGACTCCTGTCCCTGGGAATCATCCTCTTGTCCCTGGTCATTGGAATCCTGGGTTACATGTCTTTTGAGGGTCGGGACCTGATCGATGCGTTCCTCAATGCCGCGATGCTCATGGGTGGCATGGGACCAGTCAGTGTGCTGAACACCAGCGGTGGAAAGATCTTTGCAGGGTTGTATGCAATGTACTGCGGATTTGTGCTGATCTTTTCGGTAGCAATTTTCATGACACCGATATTTCACCGTATACTCCACTGCTTCCACCTGGAAGGAAAAAAATGAACCTAATATTCAAGATCGTGAGTGCGGCTAAGTAAGAAAATCTTTTTTTTCTCTGGCTGACCTGCCAGAATTGTAAACCGTTGGAAATTATCACAGAGAATCCGGTCGGATCCTGCCCAATCCTATAGAATGTTTTGAACCCGATATACGGGGATATCCAGTACAAAAACTTTATTCCTGTATACGGTTGTATATTGTTGTATATGGCTGAGGTTACAACGGTCAGGATGCGGGCAGAGACCAAGGCCCTCCTGGACGATCTGAAATTGTTTCCCCGGGAAACGTACGATGATGTCGTCCGGCGGTTAGCTGAGTCTGCATATGATGATGAGCCCCTGACCCCGGAAGAAATTGAAGCGATTAAAGAGGGTGAAGAGGATATCAAAGCCGGACGGGTCCGATCCCTTAAGGATATTATGAAAGACCTGGGTGATGACAAAGTGATCAAGGCCCGGAAGCGGTGAAGTCTTGTACCGGATTTTTTTAACCCGCCGGGCAGAGAAAGACCTTGCTGCGATCCCCCAGGAACATCGTATCAGGATCGAAAATGCCCTTGAGCTGTTTGCCTCCAGCCCGGACCAGCGGCATGATATCGTGAAGATTAAGGACAGCCCCAAGACCGTACCGCGATACCGGCTCCGAATTGGAGAATACCGGGCCACGTTTTACATGCACCATGATGTGCTGATTATTGAAATTCTCACGGTAGGCAAGAAAAAGAATTTCTCATACTAATTTTTTTGTCTCGTAGATACCGTGTCATGTTGACCTTTTTTATGTATACATAATAATCTCCTGCCGATGTCTGCGGCCTCGCATACCCAGTAAACCTGCGGCGCAGTATCCTGTCACACCCGTCGAAGTATGACGGGTGTCATGCAATTGTCTGACAATCCAGCCGCACATTCAGGAAAAAGCGGCAAAAATCCCTTCTTTTTAGCTAAAAACAGCATATCTCCCACAAACCTTTTATAATGAAAATTCGAACAGGAGGATTACCTAGAAAGAAACGGGCAGGAGGTGAAGTTCATGAGTGGAGAAATTTACCAGGCACAGGTGATTCGGAATTTCTTTGAGTGCATCACGGGAACCGACCGGAACCTGACCCGCATCTACATGTGCGTAATGAGTCTTGCAAAACTCCGTATGGAGTCTCCCGAGAAGATGTCGGCCCTTGTCGACCAGCTGAGGAAGAGCAAGATGCAGAAGGAGTTGTCCGTTGACATCCTCGATTACATGTGCGATGCCGCAAACCAGATCGAACTCAGCATGGTCCAGACCGCGTTCGGTGTCAAGGATATCCGTGAAGTTGCTCAGGACTTCGGCGGGATAAGTATGGACAGTTTATAATCTTTTTTTTAGCGGGTTTAGATGAATTGACCTTTTGAGTCAGCGCTCGCTCTCTTCACAGAAATTTCCATAGCATTCTTATCAAGAAAACAGGCACTCATGTCAGGTTAAGACCGGACTACTATCCGTTCAACCTTTTTAATAA
>JBAXDE010000089.1:0-7510 GCA_037141115.1 Methanomicrobiales archaeon
ATGATTAGAGATCAGGGCGTTTTCGATTTTACAGTAAATTGTTTACACTATCGACCTTAAATGTTCAAATCCTTATGATGGTAAAATTTTAATTTAGTATGATATCCTGTCAATTGCTCATACGTAAAAAAAGATGAGCGTCGAACCTTGCATTTATCCATCCTTGCCCGGAGTATCAGATCCCATCCGGGAAAAGAGAAAAGAAAAATGAAAGATTTATCAGAAATCTCTCATAACTCATCATAATTACACAACATAACAGGGTACCAGAATGATCGACAACGAGATCAAGGATGCCATCCGGAAGTGCTGGGACCAGTCATCAGTCTGGTATGACAGTTGTTCAGGTCACGGGATCGGAACTGGCGAAGAAAACATAGCATGGAAGCAGGAACTGGGTCGGAACCTGCCCGGCCCTTCCCTTACGGTACTCGATGTCGGGTGCGGAACGGGTGCCATGGGGCTTCTCTTTGCCGGCATGGGACACCGGGTAACCGGCCTTGATCTCTCGGAAGGAATGTTGGCAAAGGCACGCGAAAAAGCGGATGCCCAAAAATGTTCGATGGAGTTACGGACCGGGGATGCCGAACACCTGCCGTTCGATAACGAATCTTTTGATGTGGTTGTCAACCGGCATCTCGTCTGGACACTCCCTCACCCGGAAGTTGCCTTAAAGGAATGGCAACGTGTCTTAAAAACCGGGGGCGTGGTGCTCATCATCGAGGGTATCTGGACGGACCGGAGTTTTCTCACCCGGGCAAAACGGCAAATGAGTGACGGGCTGGCCCGGCTCCTTGGTCACACCCATGGCGGCCATTATAATGAAGAAATCCGGAGCCAGCTTCCCTATGACGGGGGAGTTGCCGAGGAGACCATGGTATCTTACCTGGAGCATGCGGGGTTCACCGGAGTCACCGTCCGGGATCTGATGTACATCCGCGAGATCCAGAAATGCGGGCAATCCTGGTACCAGAGATTTGCACCCGCAAGAACGTACTACCTCGTTGCTGCAACAAAACAAAAATGAGCCGGGTCTCGTTGGGGTTGCCCTGCAATTCCTGGTGGAATTATGGGCTGGCATTACTCATAATCCAGTAAACTGATCCCGAACCGAACGAGCCGGCATTTTGAGAGGATTTATTTTTTCTTCTGTCTCTCGCTCACAACCGGTCCGGTCGGGAAGAAGAGCGAGGCAGACGGTCCCGCTGAATCCGGGACGGTGATAGCAGGTTTTCTCTCCCCTGAGGAAACTGCCGGCAGGATGAACCGGAAGAATTCCTTTGAGTACTGCTCGTAGCTGAACCCCTCGGCCTCGATCACCCGTTTCCATTTGTCTTCCATAGAGAGGATGCCCATGAAAGAGGTCATCAGGTACATCGAGATCAGGAACGGATCGAGATCGGCCCGGATCGTGCCGTCGTCGATACCCTCCCGGATCGCATCGCGCAGGATCATCCGGCAGGTACCATATCCATTTCCAATCTCTGCGGTACACGGGTTCTCTGTGGAAAAACGCTCAGATCCGTAAAAGGCGATCAGTCGCTGGTACTCCGGGTATTCCTGGGAGAACCGGTAATAGGTTTCGCCCATCAGGGCTACTTTGACAATTCCCGTGATCTGTTTATCCATGCATTCAAGGTATTTTTTCTGCAGGATCTGGATGCCCCGGAGCACGATGGTAGCAAAGAGCGTCTCCTTATTTTTAAAATACAGGTAGATGGTGGCCTTGTTCAGCTCGACCTCATGGGCGATCTCTTCCATGGAAACATCCTCGTAGCTCCGGGAAAAGAAAAGCCGCTCTGCTGCGTCAAGGATCTCGGTCCTTCTCTGCTCCTTCTCCCGTTGTTTCCTGTCGGATATTCCCATCTTACCCTCCCGTTAACCCGTAGTTGTACAATAACCGGGAGTTGAAATGATTAAAGGATTCGGCCGGCGATCCCGTGCAGCCTGCAATGACGTTTGTGGAAACGCTCTCTGCACTACCGGTCAGGTAAACCATTCCGGCTCCTTTCGCTCGTTATACAGGGTATGTAAGCGCAGCGAAGCGTCCCTGACAATGCCGGGTTTTATCGTTCTCGCACCTTGGGGGCAGTGCCTGATGCAGGCGCAGCATGTGATGCATTGTTCCGTCTCGATCACCCTGCTGTTATCAGGATTGATTGCACCGACAGGGCATCCCGCTGCACAAATACCACACTGGACACACGCATCGCTGACCGCAATAAAATCAACATTCCAGAATACCGTACCTCTCCGGTACGGATGACACGGCTCTCCCCGGTAAGGACGAATGCCGGGAATTGTCAGTTCAGGAATCCGGTCGGCGGATGGTATCTGCTGAAGTTTCTCCCGGATTTTTCGCCCGAATGATTCTGCATGTTCCCGGTCCCCTGCATCAGGGCGGCCTTCAGCAGTCGGTGTTTCGGCAGTAGAAAATGAGTGGTGCCCGATATACGCCGCACCGGCTACCGGCCTGCATTCACGCTGCGCCAGAATATCGTTGAGTTCAAGCAGGGCATCGTCATACACGCGATTGCCATACACGACCACACTGACCGCGGGCGTGTTCCGCGCCTGAAGTGTTTCGAGCCATCTGGTTGCCAGTGCCGGCACCCGTCCCAGATACACTGGTACTCCGACAATGAGTAACTCGTCTTCCGATACCTGTAATGACTCTGTTCTCCCCTCCGGCCGGGTAATATCCAGCAGTTCCACCCTTTCGGGATTCATTCCCCGTGCAATTGCCTCAACAACTGCTTTTGTTGTTCCTGTTGGTGAGAAGCAAACCAGTTTTATCGATGATATTTCCATGATATTTTCTCCATTCGTATCGGGCAAACCTTCTCCGGATACCAGCCCTGATTTCAGATCCCCTTTGTTGCTGTCAGGATGCAATTCTCCACCGGCGCTGCAAGACCCTCGTTCTCCCGCCAGTCAGCCAGCTTCGTTTCTATGCTGCGGAACATCCGGGTCCGCTCCTCTTCAGATAATGCTGAGATCTGTGCGGCAACCGGTAATGCTGAGAAATACGCGGGGAGGAGCTCGGCAAGTGACGGGTGACGGGCAATTTTCACGCCGCACCGGATGCGAATGCCGGAGAACCCGGCATCACTGACCAGGTTGTGCAGCACCCGGGGATCGGAAAGCGAACAGGCAGCCCTGAAGATCGTTGTCGACTCCTCGCCGAAATATTCCGAAAAAACCTCGCATATGGCAACCACGTGCGGGCTTTTGTCTGGTCGACCCCAGACACTCAGTGCGAGCGTACCATCCGGTGCAAGAACTCGTTTCATCTCGCGCAGTGCCGCTGCCCGGTCCGGGAAGAACTGGAGCCCCTGCTGGCAGAGGACCGTATCAAATTCCCCGGAGGAGAATGGCATGCTTGAAACGTCGCTGTGATACCATTCAATCGAGGTCGCACCCTCCTGTTTTGCGCAAACTCTCGCAACCCGGAGCATTCCTTCGCTGATATCACACGCGGCGATCCTTCCGCCCGGACCGATCAGTCCCGCTGCTTTCCGCGCAACGATCCCGGTGCCGCAGGCAACATCCAGTACTCGTTTTTTCGGGCCGACACCTCCGTCCTCGATGAGGTCGGGTGTCCAGTCAGCCATCCATGTCGGGACGATAATTTGTTCGTAGGTTTCAGGACCATCGGTGTCCATCTTCCATCTGAAGGTGGTGGGGGGTGGTATGGTATTCCTGGTATCCATAGGAATCACTCAACACTATTTACTCTTGGTTAAAATATAACTATAGGTTAGTTTATAAATGCTGGTTTAATTTATGGACATTTGAAACTGTTCGCGGATGAGGAACCGGGAAAAAAGGTGAGAACCGGTCAGAAGACGTACGTTGTCCCCACCGTATTGAGAATAAATTTCCCCGGCATCTCTGTCTCAAACCGGTGCATCGCCTCCCAGCCAGTGCAGTGCATGGGCACGACATAATCCGGGTTGATCTCTTTCATGGCATCGACCGTTGGCCGGATGATCGGCGCAAAGGCCGGTCCCGTGAGATGGAATCCCCCGATTACGGCATGGACATGATCGACTCCGGTGCACGCCTTTGCATATTCAACGGTATTGATGATGCCGGCATGGGCACACCCGCTGATCACGACAAGGCCCCTGCCCTTTACGTTGATAACCAGCGCCTGGTCATCGTTGATTGGGTCGGCCTGCCAGCGCCCGTCTTTGAACATTTCCATTCCCGGCATTCCTTTCTCAAAGGATGTTGTGCGCTCCACCTGGCCGGTCACGAGCAGGTGTCCCCCGGCAAGGGTCGATGGCTCTGTCCGCTGCCGGATATCTGCGCCGGCTTTCTTCAACGCAACTGCATCGAGCTGCGGGAGACTGACCGGGCCGGTTGCCGGGTTGTTCAGCCTCCGCTGGAGAAAGACGTCCGGGTGGACGATGAGCGGGACCTGGTGCGTGGCTCCCGGGAAGAGTGCCAGGAGCGCCCCGATATGATCGAAGTGCCCGTGGCTCAGGACAATGGCCTCGGCAGCATGAAGGTCGATGCCCAGTTCGCGGGCGTTATTCAGGAGGCAGTCCCGGGAGAGCCCGGCATCGAGAAGGATCGTGTGCTCTTTGTTCCCGGCAAAGACCCGGACAAGACACGCGAGGCCGTGCTCGGCCAGGATAGTGCGTCCCGTGTTGAACGGCAACCGGTGCTCCACGGGGGTTGATTGCGGTACAAAGATATCGATATAGTTGTCGACAAGGACGGTTATTTCCACCCGGTCGGCTTCTCTTAACGTAATTTCGCTGATGGTCTCATCCTCCGTCAATCGATGAGCAGGAGCGCCATGAGTTCCGGGTGGCCCTGCACCGGGAAACGGATCGGCATCCCTGCTTTTCTTGCAGTCTCTACCATATTGATGCCCACGGCATGCTCAGGAATCCGGGCCTGGGTCGGGTGAATGCAGAGACCGGCCTTCACGTTGCAGGTTTCGCAGAGCCGGCACGAGCCGTTGACGAACGCGAGGGCAAAGGGATTGCCTGCATTGAACGCGATCCGTTCGAGTTCGAGCATCATGGGGGCAAATGTGCCGGTGCCATTGAAATGATCCTTCCAGAACTGCGTTGCCTTCTCCTTCTTATCGGCCGGGGCTTCCGGATCGAGCCAGTACTTGTAGATTGAACAGATCACGTCCGGGTCTGCCCGTGCCGGTGAGATAAATTTCACGAGCAGGGCGAACCGGTACTCGGCAAGGATCTTCCGGAACTCATCCGGGGTCGGGACGTAAGGCGGGCAGGTCAGTTTTTTGCCGTAGCCGATACAGGAGCGGCACTTGAGCGGGACGCGGTTCTCCACAACCACGTCTGTTGCGGGAATTATTTTGGCCTCTTTTGCGCCCAGGTCCAGGGCCGCCTGCCGGAGAAATGTTAACTGGTCATCGGTTTTTGTATCAGGAACCATTGCGATCACCATTCTTTGTTCTTCTCTCACTATTAATTTCGGAATGTTTTGGCTTTTCTGAAATCCGTGTGGTATATGCACCTGTTCTGATCCGGTATTTCCCGGTCATGACTGATGTTCTTCCCCCGGTTCCTTACGGTGGCATAAAAAAAATTACCCCGTCTTGCGTTGCGGATAATTCGTGATGATCAGTTCATTAATATTCCCGCGACCAAGACCTTTGCAGTTGATACGGCGACGTGCGGGAACCCGTTCGATATAATAATCCGCAAAGAGATCGTCAAAGAAGGTATCATTCGGGTTCTCGTTCTTTGGATCGGAATTGCTCAGCATGCATTTTGCGCCCTTCTTGTCCATTTCTCGGAAAAATTCCAGGAGCCGGACCTGGTCCTTCTCAGAAAAACCGTCCTTTGAGTAGGAGGTAAAAGACGAGGTACCGTTGAGCGGCCGGTACGGGGGATCGAAGTACACAAAGGTCCGGTCATCGACAAATTCCCCGACCTTGGTAAAATCTCCCGTGAGAATCTCGGTGGACCTGAGTAATGTGGCAACCTCGTTGAGATTATCTCCGTTTAAAATATCCGGCTTTTTGTATTTTCCAAACGGGACATTGAATTCTCCTTTCCTGTTCACCCGGAAAAGGCCATTGAAACAGGTGCGGTTCAAAAAGATTATTTGGGCTGCCCGTTCCACCCAGTCGGCGCTGTATCGGCTGAAATCGATCTCTGGCAGAGTCCTGTTAAACGAATCCCGGATCTCGTAGTAATATTGCTCGCGTTCCTTCTCATCCTTTAAGAGATATTCAGATTTCAGGTCTCCCAGCAGAGCAATGAGATCCCCGGGAGATTTACGGATCACTGTATAGGTGAGGATCAGTTCTTCATTGACATCGCAGATATACGCGTGGTTGAAAGAGAACTGTTTGTTGAGCCAGAAGAAGACCGCCCCGCCACCTATGAAGGGCTCGGCATATTTCGTGATCGTTTTATCTTTTAATTCCTGTGGCAGGCGTTTCTCGAACTCGTTGAGTAACTGTGTTTTGCCACCTGCCCATTTGAGAAATGGTCGGGCATAAGAACCGGGTTTTGTCTGTTTTACCATGGTACAGGGCTTCTGGTTACAATGTCAGCGTTCAGGCATTAGAGGATTTTGAAATCGATCAAAAGAGTCAATCCCGGCAGAATAGGATCCCCCGGACACCACGTTTTTTCCTCCCATTTTCTTCCCTGTTGCACCATGGAGCGTTCTGCAATTTTCCCGTGCCCCAGTATCTCGTGGGAAATTTCCCTTTCCGACCGTGAGGGGTGGTTTGATGAGGAGCATCAGTGCAAACCGCAATTTTTCGGCAGAATGGCAAAAAACAGTCTCTCTTGGTTTAAAAAATACCTGGCAATCCTGGTAAAAAAAGGGAACCGGTATTGCCGATTCATATTCCATTGTCATATGTAACCGGACAATCTCTAAAAAAAGGGGGGTTTCCTGCGGTTATCGGGACACGACATGTTCGAATGAGGGAACCGCTGTGAGATCCTTGTAATCTATGGTCTCCCCGTCAGGGAACCGGAACGTGAGGGATCCTGAAGCACCGTCAAGCGAGATAATGTTACCAAACCAGAACGTATCGATTTTTTTCCTTACATCCGCAACGGAGATAGCGGGTGTTTTGTACGTGGTGGTGCCCGGTTGTTGCTGCACTGTTACAAAATGCTTAACGGTGAGCTCTGCCTTTTCGGGAGTAACGGAATGGACCTGGACATTATTCCCCAGAACCCCAGAAAGCAGGGGGACTGCAGCAGGGTAGGCGATTGCCTTTTCGGCCCAGTTCAGGGAATACTCTGCAACAATCTGCGTATCCCCGTTCTCTGCAACGGTGGCGTCAATGTGCCGGATACTGGCCGCTCCTGCGGGAAGAACGAGGAGCAGCATGAGAGTTAATGCCACAATAACCGTTATTGGTGATCGGGAGATCATAGTATGATTCTTTATCATTCTCCATTATAAAAATTAACCGGGAGAAACCGCGTGAGTGAGTAGAGCCGGTCCAACGAGCCGTACAAATTGTTGGACGGCCAACCGGGAAAAAGTG
>JBAXDE010000090.1:0-7481 GCA_037141115.1 Methanomicrobiales archaeon
ATGTGTATCACTCATCGTTGAGGGCATTTTTTTCCCTTGCGAGTTTTCCCTCAATTCGATTCGATCAATTATTGCGGCTTGATCTCAAACTCAACGAGCAGAATCGCATGATCGGACATTGCCTTGGGATTAAAGTTCGCAGGCTTGATATTTGCAAATACAGACCGGCCGGATTCGGTGATATACTCCGATTTACCTATAACAAAATGCGGGGTGAACAACGCGTGATCGAGCCGGCTTTCCACGGCGCCATCTTTCGACCAGTAACTCTTGCCCGAAGCCGGGGCACGATACCATCCGCCTTCTTTTAACTGGTTGAACCTTACACCGCCATTGGGCCCTTTGGCACCCGTATCATTGTTGAGATCCCCCAATATGATGCTGGGGCGATCCCTGAGCTGCGGTGCGGTATCCGCAATCCAGTTCCAGTACTTTGAACGAATATCCGGGTTTAAGGGCATAGGAACCCGCAGGCCGAGCACTTCAAAACCCATCTCCGGAACACGCACATGCAGCACATTGGAGGGAAAGGCCGGCGAGATCAGGGGGGCAATGATATCTCCTTCAACCAGCGGAGTATGGGAGGCAATGAGCACCTGGTTCTGTCTCCTTATGGTTGGTGAAGCATGCGAAATCTTCCACTCAAAGCCCAGCGCATTGAGGTCAGAGGTAAATTTGGTGTGCAGCTTGCCGGGAACATACTCGGTGAGAACGATAACATCCGGTGACAATGAAGCAAGTGCTTCAGCCATTTCCGGGAGATTTTTATTTGCGGTGTGAGTCTGGTGAGCCACATTCCACGTAAGTATTTTCATATCCCCCTATCGTAGTCGTCCCTTCCCTTTCAATTCTTTGGCTGAGTCTTTCAGGTTTTTTTGATTGGTAAAGACTCTCGCCAGAACACCATTGCCGGCCAAATTTCCCGGCACCGCCGTTCATGATCGCTCGCACACCCGGGATGCAACCATTTCCCTAGGGAAAATGAATTTCGGCCACTTCCCCCAACCGCAATGAACCCCCGTCTTACCGGAAGGACACGCGTTCCGCTCCAGGTTGCGTGGCGGGCTGAAGCCGACCGGTTATTGAAAAAAAGAACCAAAATTTTAAGAGATTTATTCTTGTATTTTGATGACATTTTGGGTATTTATCGGATTATTATGCAGAGACTGCCAATCCGGCAATTTCAAAATGTTCATATACCCCTTTATTTCCACTGGAGATACCCCGGAGAATGGGTCGTATCAGCAGATACAATTCCCGGAAATATGAATCATTCAGCCCCCCGGTTTTTGTCGATTCCATCAAACGCCATAATCCGGTACCAGTAACAGGGAAAAAAACCGGTTTCCCGGGTGAAAAAATCCGGAGTGAACATTGAACGGAAAAAATATCAGGTAAAATGATGGGACGATGACCGGAAAAATTCTCACGGGAATTTTTTTCATACTCCAAAGACGGCTTTTTTCTCTTCACGGGGAATATTTGCCGGTCGTTACGAAATTACCGATAATTACCGGAACACCCGGTTTGATTACCGATCGTCGACAAACTCTCATCCGGAAGTGAACATTCATGGAAGAGATACAACGAGCCTTCGATGCCACTGCATCCCGGTATGATGGCCAGCGGAAATGGATCATCCCGGAGATGGACGATTATTACAGCGCAGCGGTCTGGGCTGCAGAATGCACCAACCCGCACCCGGCCATCCTTGATATCGGTGCCGGTACGGGTCTCCTCTCGGCACTCATGATCCAGAAATTCCCGGGCGCCAGACTTACCCTGGTGGATCTCTCCGAATCCATGCTCGGCATTGCCCGGGAACGATTTGCTGAGCGGGAGGATGTACGGTACATAACCGGTGATTACAGCAGCGTGGACTTTGCCGGACACTATGACCTGATCTGTTCGGCCCTTTCCATCCACCATCTGGAACATAAGGAGAAGCGCCGGCTCTACAGGAAGTGTTATGATGCGCTCAATGCCGGCGGTCTGTTTGTGAACGCTGACCAGGTGCAAGGCGAGACGATTGCTATCAATCGTCGCTATATGGACTACTGGGACGAATTTTTAGTGTCTTGCCCGCTATCAACGGAAGATAAGAAGCAGATGCTGTACCGTCGGGATACCTTTGACTTAAACGAGAAACTCTCGGTACAGCTGGCGTGGTTGCAGGATTGCGGTTTTTGCGAGATTGATGTGGTGTACAAGAATCGTTTGTTTGTTGTGTTTACCGGAAGAAAGGGGCCATAAGTGTCAACGGGAGAACCATATCAGAGATAATTCCGCATTTTCTTGACGAGTGCAAGCCTGCGCTTCACTTCATTCTTCTTCTCCTTTTCAATTACAGTCACAATTGATTTGACCGACACTGCCAGGGAATACATTTTGTGAGGACGGCCTTTCCCGTTCGAAGGAATCTCCCGGCTCTTGATCCATCCCTGTTTGTACAGGTATTTGATTGCCATACTCACTTCAGGCTGGCGCATATCTGTCCCGCGTTCAATCTCGCGGGGGGTTGCTTCCAGATTATTGGCAAGAAATACAAGCATATTGGCGACATACTTTTTCTGGCCGAGCTCAATAAGAATATTTACAAAAGCCTCTTCCTTGTCAGTGAAAAATGATACGGTTTGCCATTTCATACACCATTCAATCTCCGGTTTTTTTATGTTACTTATTGTTATAACAATATAGATATTTTGATCGAAGAATCGATCCAAAAAAAGGATCTGGATCCATCCGGATTATGATTTGAGCCTCGGGCAGATCATGAACAAACGTACAAAATAAGTCAAATATATATAACAAAAGATACGCTGTGGATATACGATTGCAGTAAGGGGGGATGGATTTTGTTCAGGGTCCCGGAACCTGCAGACCTTTGGTAACAAAAGGGCCCTTCAGGTGACCAGTCACGTACAGGACGGCCGGTTCAATGGATCTCCACCCGCTCGCCCGTCTCCATGTACTGGACATTCTCGGCAATCTTGCACGCATGGTCAGCGCACCGTTCGAGATACCGGGCCACCATGATGTAGTGGGTGCAGCGCGAGATGTTCTTGGGATCTTCCATCATGTAGGTGATCCCTTCGCGGAAGATCGAGTGGCGGAGAGCATCGATCGTATCATCCCGGGACGAGAAATCGTCAATATACCGGAGTGTGTCGGTCTCATATGCCTTGATCGCATCATCGACCATATCGAGCACCAGGTCTGCCATGTGGGGAATGCTCATCAGGTTGGCGATGTGCGGTTTTGTGGACAGATCAACAACGGTATTTGCAATCGACTTGCCGTACCGCCCGATACGCAGTGAAGCTGTGATCACTTTGAGCGTGCAGGCGATCATCCGCATATCCTTTGCCATCGGCTGGTTGAGCGCAATGAGCCGGTAGCAGTGCTCTTCGATCCTGACTTCCATCTCGTGAATTTGTTCTTTTTGTGCAACTACCGACAATGCAAGTTCCGTATCCTGCCGGATGAGGGCATCAACGGACGTCCGCAGCATGAATCGCCCGAGATGTGCCATCTCCAGCGTATCGGTCCGGAGATTTTTTAGTTCCGTGTGAAATTTTTCTGCCATTTTTTTTGCTCCTACCCGAACCGTCCGGTGATATAATTCTCGGTGAGCTCTTCTTTCGGGTGCTCGAAGATCTGCCCGGTCCTTCCGCATTCGATCAGTTTGCCGAGATACATGAAACCCGTGTAATCGCTCACCCGGGCGGCCTGCTGCATGTTGTGGGTGACGATGATAACCGTGTAATCTTCCTTGAGCCGTTCGATCAGATTCTCGATCTTTGCGGTCGCAATCGGGTCGAGGGCTGAACAGGGCTCGTCCATCAGGATCACCTCGGGTTCAACCGCGAGCGTCCGGGCAATGCAGAGCCGCTGCTGCTGGCCTCCCGAGAGACCGAGGGCAGAATCGTTCAGCCGTTCCTTTACCTCGTCCCAGATTGCTGCGTGACGGAGACTCTGCTCGACAATTTTGTCGAGTTCGGCTTTGTCCCTGACACCATGCACCCGGGGACCGTAGGCAACATTTTCGTAGATGGATTTGGGGAACGGGTTGGGTTTCTGGAAGACCATGCCGACTTTCTTCCTGAGCGTCACCACATCGGTCCCTGGCCCCTGGATATCCTCATTGTCGAGCGTGATCGCTCCGGTGACCTTCACGTGATCGATGAGATCGTTCAGACGGTTGAAGCAGCGCAGCAGGGTCGACTTCCCGCAGCCGGAGGGACCTATCAGGGCGGTAACCTTCTTCTTTGGGATCCTCATCGATACGGACTGGAGCGCATGCTTCTCATGATACCAGAGGTTGAGATCAGTTGTGGAAATGATACAGGTTTCAGACATTTTTTATCCCCGGATTTTGTTCTGGAAATGGGTTCTTACAAAGATCGCAACCGAGTAGAACCCGATGACGAGCAGGAGCAGTACGAGGGCAGTGCCGTATTTGTTGGTGGATGAACCGGGCACGTTGGTTGCCAGGATGAAGAGGTGGTACGGTAACGCCATGACCGGCTGAAGTTCAGAGCTTGGCAGGAACCGCGACGAGAAGACCACTGCAGTGAACATGATCGGCGCAGTCTCTCCAGCAGCCCGGCCAATAGAAAGGATTGCACCGGTCACAATGCCCGGCACGGCCGGGGGAAGGACGACGCGGCTGATCGTCTGCCACCGGGTGGCACCGAGAGCGAGACTGCCTTCCCGCAGGGACTGCGGGATATTTTTCAATGATTCTTCGGTGGTGCGAATCACGGTCGGCAGCACCATCAGGGCGAGCGTAACCTGCCCGGCCAGCAGCGAGACACCGACATTGAGGTAGAGCACGATGAACGCAAACCCGAAGAGACCAAAGACGATGGAAGGAGTACCATTGAGCAGGTCAACACCGGTCCGGATGAGCCGCGTGATGCGGCCTTCCCGGGTGTATTCCACGAGATATATGGCTGCTCCCACGCCAAGCGGCAGGGCAATCGCAATCGCACCCAGGACAAGATAGAGCGTACCGACAATCGCCGGGAAGATCCCGCCGGCCCGGCCGAGATCTTTCGGGGGCTGGGTTAAGAACTCCCACGAGAGGGCGGGCAGGCCATGCACCACAATATCCTGAAGAATGATGACCAGGATGGCAAGCACAATGACGGTTGCAAGGCCGACCAGGCCAAACGCGAACGTCTGGATATGGTTCTGGGAAAGGCGATCCCTGCCGAAGTACCACGCACCTGCACCAAGCAGGACAAGGGCTGCAAGCCACCAGGGTGCAGCGGCGAGCAGGAAGATCAGGAAAACGGCAACACCGATGATCTGGGCAAACCGTGCAAGGGATTCTTTGGTGGCTGATGAGATAAGTGGTTTTCGTGCCGGACCCTGTGCTCTTCCTTCCTTGAGATGGCGCAGGATAGCGACAGCGGAAAGGTTGATGATGAGCGTGATGACGAGCAGGACAACAGCAATACCAAACAGGGCGCTGTAATGCTCGCTGCCAACCGACACTTCGCCCATCTCGATTCCGAGCGTTGCGGTGAGGGTTCGTAGCGGGGAGAGGATGTTCCAGAACGGTTCCGGGATGATGGCTGCATTACCGGCTACCATCAGGACGGCCATGGTCTCACCAACCACCCGGCCGATGCCGAGAATGACTGCTGCTGCAATGCCCGAAAGAGCTGCCGGTACCAGCACCCGGCTGATCGTCTGCCACCGGGTTGCTCCTATCGCAAGCGAGCCTTCCTTGTACTCGTGGGGTACCGAACTGATCGCATCCTCAGAGACGCTGATGATCGTGGGAAGGGCCATGATCCCGAGCAGCACCGATGCCGCCAGCCAGGTTTCCCCGGTGGGGATATCGAAGGATATCCGGATGAAATTAGTGAGGACAATGAGCCCGAAGAACCCGTACACCACTGAGGGAATACCGGCCAGCAGTTCAACAGCCGGCTTGAGAATTTTTTTGGTCCGGGGGGATGCGAGCTCCGAGAGATAGATTGCACAGCCGATAGAAAGCGGGACGGCAAAGACCATGGCCCCGATGGTGACCAGGAGGGTTCCGACAATGAGCGGGAAGATACCATAGAGGGGCACAACCGCCGTCGGTGCCCAGTCGGGACCAAGGAGAAAATTAAGGACCCCGACCTCCGAGAAGATCGGGTAACCGTCCCGTAACAAGAAGAGCAGGATGAAGGTGACAACGATTACGGCAAAGAGGGCTGTGAAGAAGAAGACGGTTTTAATGGATTGTTCCTTGAGAAACGATAACCGGGCGGTACCCTGGGAGGCGGTAACGGTACTCCCGGTTTTTTTGGTAAATATCATGGTCGTTTGCCTCCGTAAAAAAATGTTGATGTTCCTGAAAACCTGCATCACAGTTTAGGTGAGGGTCACGTAACCTTCATCGGCTACAATCTTCTGACCGTCTGCGCTGAGCATGTATTTGATGAAGTCACTGGAGAGGCCGGTTGGCTGGCCGTTGGTGATAACATAGAGGTCACGGGAGACCGGGTAGGTCTTGGTCTTTACATTGTCAAGGGTCGGAGCAACAATCTTCTGGGCATTGTACCAGACGGGGAGGGCTTTGACATCCTTGCTGACAAAACCAATGGAAACGTACCCGATAGAACCGGGGGTCTGGGCTACGGTCTGGAGGACTGCACCGTTGGAGTTCTTCTCGAGCATCTTGTTGGTCGAGGTGGCTTTCAGAAGAAGGGTCTCATCGAAGTAGGTACGGGTTCCGGATGCGCTGTCGCGGCCGATAACTACGATCTGGTTGTTGGTGTTGGGTACGTTTGCTCCGGTGATCTCAGTCCACTTGGTGATCTTTCCGATGTAGATGTCCTTGATCTGGTCAAGGGTAAGATACTGTGCAGTGTTAACCGGGTTTACAACAATTGCGATACCATCCTGTGCAACTGATGTGACCACAAATGTCGGGTTCTTTGCCATCTCTGCCTTGGTCACTTCACGGGAGGACATCCCAATGTCTACTGTCTTGGCACCGATTGCCTGGATACCTACACCGGATCCGCCACCGGATACCTGGATGTCTGCGTCAGGGTGGGTGGCCATGTACTGGTCAGCTGCCTTCTGGATGATCGGCAGGACCGTGGTTGAACCGCTGATCTTTATGGTCTGTCTCTGGCCGGTGGATACCGGTGCTGAGGTTGCTACCGGTGCTGCGGGTGTTGCTGCCGGGGCTGCATCCTGTACAGTCACAATCGTTGCTGGTGTAGCTGCCGTGGCAACCGGAGCCGGGGTGTTCTTGTTTGCGGTGTCAGTGCAACCGGCAACTGCCATGGCTGCAATGAGCAGGACGGCAAGGCCGATGGTTATGAGTAACGATGAATTCCTGGTTGGTTTCATGATGTTCACTCCACCATTGCCCCGGAGCGAATATACTGTTTTTCGACATAGACTATACATGAATATATATTAGAAAGACGAGAATAGAGTAACATAGTGAAATCGGTTTACTATAGTAA
>JBAXDE010000091.1:0-7384 GCA_037141115.1 Methanomicrobiales archaeon
TAATATATTTGTGACCGGATTTATACCTTCCCCCACTTTTTCGAGAGGATACCTGGATTATTTTAATTCCCACCCAATGATAGAATTTAATCTCTGCAAATATACCCCGGAAGAATTTGCCCTGGCAATGAAGATATGCGATATTGAAGAAGAAAATCCTCAGGAACAACCCGAATCGCCTATATTCAGTCTGTCCGATCCCATTCCTGCGCCGACAGCAGAACCTGCACTCGTCACTGAACCTCTGCTTCCCGAGCCGGTTGCTGAACCAGAACAATCTGCGTTGTTCGAAGAACCTGCACCACTCGCCCCGGTTGCAGCACCTGCGGAATCTGTCCCGGTACATAAAGCGGTATTGCCCCGTTTACCCATTGAAGAACATATTCACCGGCCACTGTTTCGTTCGCAGGAGATCCCGGCTGATATGCCCTCAATAGTACCTAAACCCATCCTGCTGGAAGAATCAGATATCAAACTTATAGGCCAGATTAAAAAGCTCAACGGGGTCGTTGCCATATCCGTCTTCAATGACGACCGAAACATCCTGCTTATGGGAGATGTGGATATCGAACCCCTCTTGAAGATCGCTCGCAGCATGCTTGCAACCACAAGAAAAATCTCCCCCCATGTTGAATGGGGATCATTTGTTCATATGACCCTCCAGACGCCCGAGGGAAATATTATTATCGCACCCTATTATGATGTCAACCTCTGCCTTTTTACCACCAGAACGATCAACATAGGGCATATCCGCAGGATCCTTCGCGACCTGCAATTAACAAAGAAGATCCAGGATTAAAAAAGTCACAGGTTCGCAAGACAGAGACATCCTGGCAGGACCGGATTCATCTCCTGCGGGGTGCAGGTTTTTTTAGTAAATCCCATTTTGAGAGATGATCCCTGACAGGATTCATTAATGAGGAAAAAGATCCTAATATTTCATATATTTCACTGGAGGGCTCCTCATCATACACAATACGGTTGTAGCATTCTGCCCGGGACACATTTCCGGCTATTTTAAAAGAGTGGAGGGGAGCACCTCACTTACTACCGGCAGTATCGGAGCCGGCATTGTCATCTCGGAAGGTGTCATATCTTCCGTTGCACCGGCACAATCTCCAGCTATTGAGATCAGGCACCGGGCGACAGATCGGACAGTAACCACGATCTCTGCGGATTCACCACCACTTGTTTCTCTCATGGAGCGATTGGGAGTGACCGCATCGGTCACTACAGAATGTCACCTGCCCATCGGGGCGGGTTTCGGACTCTCTGCAGCAGCCCTTCTGGCTACCGCTACTGCATTAAACCGTCTATTTAAGCTCGGCTTAACCCCGCGGGACATTGCACTCTGCTCCCATGAGATTGAAGTTGAGCACAGGACCGGGCTTGGCGATGTGGCAGCAGCCCAGGCCGGAGGGCGTGTCATCCGGCAGGGTCCGGGTATTGATGCCAGGATTGAACGGTATTTTGATCTTTCCGAACCCCTGTATTCGGTAAGTTTTGGACCCATTCACACGCCAACCGTGCTTGGCTCACCAGCCCGGATGGCACAGGTTTCATCGGCATTCCCGTCACATACTCCTGCAGATGTACAGGATTTTTTTACCATATCAAAACAATTTGCCGAAAAGAGCGGCCTCATGACCGATTCGGTAAAGAAAGTGTTTCAGATATGTGAACAGGAAAAAGTTCTTGCTGGAATGACCATGCTCGGTGACGGTGTCTTTGCCTATGGGAAGAGAGCACAGAACGTGCTCCTGCCATTTGGTGAAGTGTACGAATTCCGGGTCTCTCCCACCGGACCCGAAATCATTGGGAAACGAACATGATCCCAGCGGATCATCCCCGGTATCGCTCGCTGGTCACCCGGGAGAGACTGGCAGAGTGTGCCCGCTCGGGCATCCTGTCAATGGAAGGGCTCACGGCCCATGGCAGGGGGGAAGCCTTTGATTACCTCATTGGCGAGAGAACTACGGATAGTGCACAGGTAGCGGAGCGGATAGCAGCAGCGATACTCCTGACCGCCAAACATCCGGTTATTTCAGTGAATGGTAACACTGCTGCATTGGCTGCACCGGAGATTGCTGCACTCCAGAAAGCAAGCGGGGCAATGGTGGAAGTAAACCTGTTCCACCGGACTGAAAGAAGGGTCACGCAGATCGAAGACCTGCTCCGCAATGCAGGAGCCGATGTTTTTTCCGGAGAGGCAGAGCGATTACTCCCGCTCTCCCATGACCGGGCATGGTGCCGCCGGGAGGGAATGTATGCTGCGGATGTCGTGCTGGTTCCGCTTGAAGACGGTGACCGGTGCGAGGCGCTGGTAAAGATGGGGAAAACGGTCATCGCAATCGACTTGAACCCGCTCTCCCGGACTGCCCGCTTTGCAACCCTTACCATTGTCGATGAACTCACCCGTGCACTTCCTAAAATTACCGCTGCCTGCAAAGATATCTCCGAACCTGAATGCAGGCAGCTCACCGGTTCAGTTGACAATCATTATCTTTTGTCAGAAGCAATACGTGAGATAACTCTGAGGCTTAACCATGCTATGGATTGAAAGATACCGACCAAAAGAATTCAGCGAGATCCTGGGCCAGGATCCGTCAATTGGTCTCCTTTCATCTTTTGCCGAAAACAAAACCCTGCCACACCTTATCCTTACCGGGCCGCACGGTACAGGAAAAAGTGCTGCTATCGAATGTTTTGCCAGAAAACTGTACGGGGAAGACTGGGAACTCAATACTTCCCGGTTCCCGACTGCTGACCTCTTCTCCCAGGGAAAGGCCTTTCTTGAACAGGATGACCGGTATACCCATCTCTACCAGAAGAACCAGTCGCTCATCAACAATTTCAAATACATTATCAAGTGGTATGCATCCCTGCGCCCACTGGACACCGAGTTCAAACTGATGATCTTTGAAGATGCCCATGCACTCACCATGGACGCACAACAGGCATTGCGAAGGATTATGGAGCGCTCAAGCGGTACCTGCCGGTTTATCTTTACCACCACCAACCAGAGTGCAATCATCCCGGCAATCGCATCCCGGTGCCTGCCCCTCTTCTTCGCCCCGGTGGATCAGACGGGGATGCTCAATCACCTTCGCACGATCAAGGCACAGGAACCTTCGGAAAAACAGGGCTGTTCTGATGATGATCTCGAACTCATTGTCCAGGCGGCCCATGGAGACATGCGCCGGGCAATCCTTCTGATGCAGGTCGCTCTGGAGACCGGAAAATGTCACAGTCTCTTTGAGGTCGATCAATCGGAATCCGCAAATATATCAGCATCAGCGATCAAGGCAATCAAGGACGGGGATATCCGTGGCGCTGTCAGGAGGCTTGAATCCCTGATGATCGATTACGGATTATCCGGCAGCGAAGTGCTCGAGCAGATCAGGATCATTACCCGGAGGGAGTACAACCATCCGGAGATCGCCATCGCACTTGCCGATGCCGAACTCAGGATGAGGCACAGCAACAATGAATTTGTCCAGATCGGGGCATTTACCACAAAGATCCAGAAGGTGTTTTCATGAGCACAACCAAACCCGACAAGATCCAGCACCATTACGATTCCATTGCCGATATCTATGATCACCATTACGATCATCACCGGGGGAGGAGTTATCACACGCATATCAGCAGCCAGCTCATGCGACCATTACCCCGCGGGGGACGACTCCTGGATATCGGATGCGGGACCGGGCTGTTTGTAGAAAAATTTATCAAAAACGGTGGAACGGCAGTCGGCCTCGATATCAGCGGCAGGATGATCTCGCGGGCATACCACCGGTGCCCGACCAGCGAATTTATCCTCGGAACCGGGGAAAAAATCCCGTTCCGGGATAATACATTCGAAGCGGTTGCCAGCCTGCTTGCATTCAGTTATGTCAAAGACCCGGATGCAATGCTCAGCGACTCCTACCGGGTACTAAAACCCGGGGGAGTTATCTCTATCTGCACTCTGGGGAAAAAACTCCTTACCCGGGGAATCCCGGCGCTTTACCAGTTGGGTGAAAAGATGAACTTCCAGCACCTGGTGATGAAGGATTTCGGGGAGCATTATTACGATAAGAATGAGATGATAAGCCTCTTTACCCAGGGAGGATTTTCAGATATTAATGTATCCTGGTGTTCCTTTGCCCACATCGATATGATCGATCCTCTCTTCAACTTCGCCCAGAAAGTTGAACCCTTTGTTGAGAAGAGAGTTCCACAACTGGCCTACAATATCTGCGTGAGCGGAAGAAAACCAGTTGAATAAAAAAAATTATTTTTTCAGCAGTTTCTGAAGCACGCGTTCCTTTTTCTGTATTGCAGCTTCCGCAGCATGCAGCACCCCTTCTTTCATGGCTTCAAAATTGCGCGGATCCGTATCAACTACCTTTTTCACGGGCGTATATGCTGATTCCCTGAACCGTGGCGTGAAATCGCATTCTTTCCCATCCATGAGAAGCACCGACTCCGGTTTACCCGGTTCAACATACCCGACCTCATGCATCCTGACGCCGGCGGTTTTTACCACCCGGCAGATCTCTGCTGCGGCATCGGCAGGGGCGACAATAAGGAGTGCATCCAGGGAGACACCGAGGTAATCGATCTCCAGCGTCTCAAGCATTGCCCGTACATGGGGTTCAACCAGGGTCGTTGTCGCGGATTCATCGATCACGATCCGGCAATTTGCGGTCTCGGCCATCTCAAAGACATCGCCCCTCAGTCCCCCGTTCGTCACATCGGTCATGGCATGAATGCGGGTGAAGACCTCGCTCTTCATCAGGGTCTCGCAGGCATTGAGGAAATTGAGATTGATGGTATGTTCAACCACCTCAGGAAATCCCGAGTATATGGCAGCGGTTGCAATCGTTCCGCCACCGGCACCCTCAGACATGAGGATCACATCTCCGGCTTTTGTTGCCTTGCGGGCAGTGAGATGTTCCGCAACCCCGACAGCACCCACACAGCCGGTCAACCTGCCCCCCAGCACCATATCCCCGCCAATGCGTAATGTTGAACCCGTGACCAGCGGCACATCCATTGCTTCGCCAACGGTTGTAATCCCCGCAGTATAATCAAAAATCTTTGCAACGTCCCCATCATCGGCCACATGGATGTCGGAAAACAACATAACGGGTTTTGCGCCCATCACGTAGGCATCGCGCAGCGTAGCCCGGGTCACATGGAATCCGGCAAGGAATGGGTAATCGGAAAGGCGGGAGTGCATGCCATCCACCGTACAGATAATATATTTCCCTTCTGCACAGACTGCGCCTGCATCATCCATCTCATCCACGCCAACCGAGGCTGAGGTCTTCCCGATGATCCGGGCGATCTGGCGGTGGGCAAAAAAATCCCCCTGTCCGCGGGAACCCACACCGAACTCCCCCATCTTTACACCGGCTGGTTCAAACTCAAAAAAGTCCCCTTTCAATCCCAGGGTGTTTTTGACTTCTTCTATTACTGCCCGTGAAAATTCATCGGCATAGGATCTCCTGACATTTTTTATCTCAAGGATCCGGTCAGTAAGTTTTTTTTGTAAGGTTTCCCGGTCCGCACCGGCTGCAATATTTTTGCGGACATACTCCTCAACATCCATACTCACCTGTACGTGCGAAAGACATAAAAATGCGGAGTATTTAAAAAAACGGCACCGGATCCGGAACAGAAGTCAGTAAAAAGATTTGACCCAGTTACCTGAGAAGGACGCCATACACATCAGAAAAACAACGGATTGCATCATCAAACTTCCCGGTTTTTAACAAGGAAAGCCCTTTGAGAATGCCGGTACGGACATCTTTGGCATCGAGGAAATATGCCTGGTCAAATGCATTAGCAGATTCTTCAAGCCTGCCAAGCATAAAACAGGAGTTACTCATCACAACCCATGCATCGGCAATTCCTGGATCAATTTCCACTGCTTGCTTAAGACAGAGTACCGCTTCTTCGTGCCGGGATAACATGCAGAGAGAAAGACCCTTCCGGTAGAGAGCTTTTGCATTACCGGGATCGATAGCCAAGGCACGATCCAGCACTTCAATTGCCTCCCGGTAGTGTTTGAGATTGATAAGAGCCATGCCTTTTTTTACCAGGGCCGAAAGATAAAACGGATAGATCTTCAGGGCGCGATCATAACAGAGGTTCTCTTCCTCATACCATCTCAGTTTTCCATAGGCAAATCCTTTGTTTACCCATGCCGAGAGATAACGGGGTCTGAGCTCAATGGCGCGATCACAGCAGTGAACTTCTGCTTCAAACCGGCCCAGCATGCCCTGCGCAACACCCTTGTTATTCCAGGCCACAGCATTCTCCGGATCGATTGAAAGCGCCTTGTCACAACATTTCAGTTTATCCCCAAACCGGTCGAGCATACCGTAGGCAAAGGCCTTGTTGTTCCAGGCATCAACGCAATAAGGATCAAGGGCAATCGCTTTATCGCTGCACTCGATCTCTTCTTCATATCGTCCCAGTTTACCCAGGGCAAATCCCTGCCCAACCCATGCAAGCGCAAGTGTCGGGTCAGAGGTAAGTGCAAGAGAAAAGGAAGCAAGCGCATCCGAGTGTCGTCCCTCGCGTCCCTGCGCCAGACCTTCAAGGTAAAGAGCCCGGCCTTTTTTCAGGGGGTTGAGGGTATGGGAAACATCCGGCGGGGTGGACATGAAATAGAAATCCGTAGGAATGGACAATTATCCTGTGGAATTGCTTAGTGCCGGAGATATTTATGTGCACGGTATTTTCTCACACGGGGGCAATACGGAAGGAGAAACTCCTTTTGCCCCTATTTTGCACTTAAGATCGGATCGTAATCCGTTTAAAAACAAATTTCGATAAAAATATATTCCGGTTTCGTTTATATCAGATATTGTCATCGACTGCAAAGAATTCTGAGGCAACTTCTCCTTTAATCGGGGGCCTTCTCACTATCGCAATAACGATGGTTCTCGCAGTGCTCGTCCTCCTTTTATTTCATCTCCCGGAATTTACCTTGCAGGAGGCGGTTGTACCGGAAATCTTTCAGATTACCAACATCAGGCACACCGATGAACGCGGGGTCCTGAATTATGACAGTCGTGTGTCAATTACCCATAAGGGTACCGTTAGTTATCAAAATCGTAAGATCATGGCTAAAATTTTAAAAAATAATATCCCGCTTAATTTTGTGATTGCTACATTAAATGGCCCTGATTACATTAAATATGCCCATACAAACGGTGTTCACATCATGGGTGGACAGGGCTGCTCTGACAATCTTTGGACTCCGGGAGAGATGACCTATATCGAATTTAACCACGGCACATTCCACCCGGGAGACAGTGTTACTTTTGAAGTGTAGATAGTGTAAACAATTTACTGTAAAATCGAAAACGCCCTGATCTCTAATCAT
>JBAXDE010000092.1:0-7372 GCA_037141115.1 Methanomicrobiales archaeon
TTTGCCAGTAAACCCGAAAGGTTGGTTTGCCCTATTTTTTGGAGGGGATACCCTATTTTGTTATTAAGATGTTTTTTTCCGCTGGGCCTTCATGTCCCCAATGTTCAGTTCCGGGTGCCGGTACCGTCCCCTCCCTTTCGTGCCCTGCATGACATTGAGCTGGATCGCTTCGACCGGGCAGAAATGGAGGCAGGCACAGCAGCACTCGCAATGGTGCAGCCATGAGGGACGGTCTTTCACCATCATGATATTCTCCACCGGGCAGACCTTCACGCATGTTCCGCAGGACGTGCAGGCATCGGATACGGAAAACGCCGTATCGGAGCTGCGCACGGTCCGGGAAAATGATCCATATGAAAGCATGTGGATCAGCGACGATAAAGGCGAGAACCGGGGAGGGACAATGAGGCCCTTGTCAATCATGCCGGCGATCTCCGTGAAGCGTGTATCCGCAGCGGTAAGAACCGGGTGCCCGGGTGCTACCGGGCATGACTTCCCAACCGGCGGGAAATTGCCGGGCATTACTACGGCAAAGGCAGCATCAAGCCCCCTGCCGTGCCGTTCCCTGAATATGCGGTTGAGCTGGTGAAGGGCCGATATCCCGATCCTCGCCATGGTGACAATCCCAAACACGTACCCTGCCCGGGAGAGATTGAGCCTTCCGGCGAATTCGGCGACAATGACCGGGATACCTGCATCATAGACCGGGCAGATGATTCCCACGCGGTCTGCTGCCGGAGTGATCTCTGTGGGAGTATCCTGGAGCGACGCGATCGGTACGAGCTCGCAGTCTCCCAGGAGTGCGGCGATCTTCTTTGCAGCGGCCAGTGAATTGCCGGTGCCGGTAAAATAATAGATGATGGTCTTCATGGTCTTCTCAGGATCTCCGTTTCAGGTCCGCAAGGGTAACGGTCGGGTTCCGGTAGCGCTGTCTCTTGACCGTACCGGGTCCTGCCTGGTCGCCTGGACCGGGCACAGGTGGATGCAGCCGCAGCAGAGCTCGCAGTGATGTTTCCAGACCGGCTTTCCCTCCACGAGTTCGATATTTTCAACCGGGCAGACTGCCGCACAGGTCCCGCATGAGGTGCAGGCATCACTGACTGAAAATTTCCGGTCATCGTCATGAACATGGGTGGCGAACCGGGCATACACCAGAAAATGTATCAGGTTTGCAAGGAACGAAAAAGGCAGTTCCTGTTTCCCGCACCGGGAGATAATCCCAGTGATTGCCGTGAGCTGCTCATCGGCAATGGCGAGAAGTTTTTCCCGTTTTTCCCCGGCCGGGGAACCATACATCAGGATATAATTTCCGGGCATCTTCACCATGAACCCGGCATCCAGCCCGCGGCCCTCGCGTTTATGGAGAATATCTTCGAGCTGGCGCAGGGTCGATGATCCTCCGGAACCGCCCAGCGTAACTATGGAGAAGATGTACTGCGAACCGGAGAGATCGAGGCGGTGTGCGAACATGTCCACCATCACCGGCAGGCCGGAGAAATAGACCGGGCAGATGATCCCGATCCGTTCCGCGGCCGGGGTGATCGTACCCGGTGTATCCTTAAGAGACGCGATCGGCACAAGCTCGCAATCCCCAAGAGCTGCTGCGATCTTCTGTGCAGCTGCCAGTGAGTTGCCGGTGCCGGTGAAATAATAGATGATGGTCTTCATCAGTCGGTTCCCGTTGTTTTAATCCAGGTAATCATCGCGTTAATCTGCCCGGGATCCTTCACACCGGCTTTATCAAAGACAAATTCACCAGCAACCGTCACTCCCCGGGCCTCAAGGGCTTTTTTCAGGATCGGCGTGGTCTCGGCTGCATTTTTCCCGCAGGTTGCATAGATGATCGCTTTTTTTCCCTCGCACCCGGCCAGGGCTGCAACCGCCGCATTGATCGCGGGTGTTGCCATCCCGGCCCAGACCGGCGTGCCGATCACAATGCAATCATACTTCGAGACATCGATGGTTTCGGGTTCAATGCGATCGCACATACCCTTCATTGCACGATAACAGCCTATCGTGTAGGCGGTGAGCCGGGAGGAATACTCCTTGGATCTCACTTCAACGAGATCGCCGTCACAGGCTTTCTGGATCTGCTCTGCTACACCCCGGGTGACCCCGGAATACGAATTATAAATTATGCTTGTTTTCATCATCTCACTTCATCTTTTTTTCCATCAGCGGTTCATGCTTCACCGGTAATTCGGGCGGGATGGCTGCGGCTATCCGGCCGAGGATTTCATTTCCCACCGCAGGGTTTCTGGTATCCTCCGGAGTCAGGCAGATCTCTGCCATCACGTCAACTCCCCGCTCCGCAAGCGCCTTGTTCAGGAGCGGGAGTGCTTCACCGGGCTTGTCGCAGCAGGTCACAAAGGTCACGGCCATCTTGCCTTCGCATCCCCGGAGAGCCTGCACCGCGGCATTTATGGCAGGCGCCGGCTTCCAGGCCCAGACCGGCGTACCGATGATGAGCAGGTCGTACGGCGAGACATCGATCTCTTTGGGAACAATCGCATCGCAGGCCCCCTTGCGGGATCGCAGGACACCGGTCGTGTACGCGGTAAAAGCCGAGTACTCGTGCTCTGTCTTCACTTCAATGAGATCGCACCCGCTGGAATTCCGTATACCATCTGCGATTCCCCGGGTCACACCGGTGTAGGAGTAGAAGATCACGCATGCCTTTAAGACCCGTTCGCGGGTTGATTTACGGACCAGTTCCCGGCTGCAGTTCGCCATGACACAGGAGTACATCAGCTCGAAGTGTTCCCGGAACTGCACGATCCGTTCGCAGTTGATCGTGTAATAGACATAGAATCCCTCCCGACGCGAATCGACAAGGCCCTCAGCTTTGAGTGTCTTTAGGTGCTGGGAGACTGCGGGCTGCGAGATGCCGAGCCGGACGGCAAGTTCTCCCACACCGAGCGTGCTGCTCGTATCGCTGGCAAGCAGGTAAATAATCTGGAGGCGGGTGAGATCGCCCAGCGCCTTGAATGTCCCGGCCATGGTAGGAACAATCTCGCAGAGCTTGTTGCATTCTTTACACGTGGTGCAGGAGTCCATGAATTTCTGTATAAGTGTTTGCTTATACACTTATATGATAATTGCGGAAAATGTCCATGAAAGATTTTTTAAAAATTTCCCATGCCCGGCAAAACCCCGGGCATCCCATAACTCCGGAATTTTTCGCAGTCAAATAAAGCCATAAATAACCATTACGCCCAAACTACGAGCGGAAGAAAAATTTAAAGAGCACATCATGAAGCACACTGCACTCATCCTCAGTCTCGGGATCATCTGCCTCCTTGCGATCACAGTTGCCTTCGCTGGATGCACCGATACCGGGAAACAGACCCCCACAACACCGGCACGAACGCCGGTCGGAACTCCGGTACAGGTTGGCCACCTTGTGGTAACCGATGAGCAGAACAAAGCCACCATTGCAGTAACGCAGGGTAATATCATCACCGTAAAATTACCGGAGAACCCGACTACGGGATACCAGTGGAACCTGACCACCACTCCCGGGCTTAATGTCATCAGCGACTCCTATGTGCCTACCGATACAACCGGGAAACTGATGGGATCTGGCGGAATTCATATCTGGGATATCTCAGCCACGGCAACAGGGGAGCAGAAGATCGAGGCAATCTACAAACGATCCTGGATGCAGACTACCGGCAATGAGACCAATTTTTCTATGACGGTCATGGTCAGTTAAAAAATTCATCCTTTTTTCACATAACATATCCGTTTCCCGGCCAGAGGAATGGAAATAAAAACCCTGAACTTACATAGTTCCCTATGACAACCAGCACACTCTTTCACGGAAATGGAATACAGCTCCTCTGTGTTTTTGCCGTAGTATCCCTTCTGCTCTTCTCCTGCGGCTGCACGCAGGCGCCAACAGGTTCAGCAGGTTCAACAGCGCAGGCCGATGAAACTCCTGTAGTCATCGTTGAGCAGCCCGATGCATCTCATATCCAGATCACGTACCATGGAAGTCTCCAGACGGACAAACTCGTAGAACTGGAGGTCTCCATAACGGACAGCAACGGGAAGGTAATAACCCAGGCCATGGGTTCACGGCTGGCAACAACACCAATCCCGTACGGGAGTTCACGCACCTTCACCGGCTCGTTTGACGGCAAAGACCGGGTATTTGTCACCGGTTACTTCTCTGACGGCTCACAAAAACCCATGACCGATACCATCATCTGATCTTTTTTTTTACAACCATTCCCGGGGTACCCGACAGATCAGGGTTTCATATTTTTACCAGAAGAGAGCTTACGGAGAGGTAGTCAGAATAGTACTTCCATAATATAGATTATAGTGCTGGAGAGACCACTAGTTACTGCATTTATTTTTCGCTCCATCACCAGACAGGATATCAACAATGCTGACATTCGACGAGATTATAAAGCAGGCCGGGGATTCAGGACTTGAATCTTTACGGGTAGAAGAGTTCCGGAAGAAGTACGGCGCCAATGCGATGACGCCCCCGGTCCGGGAATCGCTCTGGAAACAATACTTACAGAATTTTGACGATCCGATCATCAAGATCCTGCTCCTTGCCGTCACGATCTCCCTGGTAGTCTCGCTGGTGCAGGGAAGCGGTTTCTTAGATACCATCGGGATTATCATAGCGATCCTGCTTGCAACCGGTATCGCGTTCTTCAATGAATACCGGAGCAGCAAGGAGTTCGATATCTTAAACGCCCACCGGGATGACATGGGAGTCAAGGCGATCCGGGACGGACACGCAACCTTCGTTCCCGCCCGCGATATCGTTGTCGGTGACCTCATCATACTCGAAGCCGGCGATGCGGTCCCGGCTGACGGGTATCTTTCGATCTCGGATGCTCTGGACAGCGACGAATCTGCCTTCACGGGCGAGAGCGAGCCGGTGAGAAAAGAGGTGCAGGCCCGGGTCTTAAAAGGTTCATTTGTGACCGCAGGTAAAGGGCGCATGATCGCAGCTGCTGTCGGGGACTCTGCCCAGATGGGACTGATCGCTGCATCGCTGGGCATCGATCACGCCACCCAGACACCCCTTGAACAGAAACTCGAGGCCCTTGCCGGTATCATCAGCAAGTTCGGGTACGCCATGGCCATTCTCATCTTTGGCACCCTCTTCATCCGGGGCTTCATGTTCGGTGAGATCACCGGGCTCAACATTGCGACCGCCAACCATCTCCTGCACTACATCATGCTCGCAGTCGTCATCGTGGTCGCGGCAGTTCCGGAAGGTCTCCCGATGAGCGTTGCCCTCTCCCTCTCGCTGGCCATGCGCAAGATGACAAAGGCCAACTGCCTTGTCCGGCGCCTGATCGCCTGCGAAACGATCGGCTCGGCCACAACAGTCTGCACCGACAAGACAGGCACCCTTACCAAAAATCAGATGGAAGTGGTGGCATCGTCTGCCGGTAAACCCGTTCACCCCGGGGATCTCCCGGGCACACCAGCCGAATGGATCACCTTAAACGCTGCGGTCAATGGCACCGCCCATCTCGAAGACCGCGAGGGAAAGGTGATCGTGATCGGCAACTCAACCGAAGGCGCCCTGAACCGCTGGCTGCGGGAAGAGTCCCTGAATTACCAGCAGCTGCGGGACGAGACGACCGTTGCAAAACAGTATCTCTTTGACGGCAACCGCAAACGGATGTCCACGGTTGTCCACCTGAAGGGGACACACTACCTCCTGGTCAAGGGTGCACCCGAGATCATCAGCGGGCTCTGCACGGCAACGCCCGATCTCTCGGGAGTGAGCGAACTTGCATCAAAGGCAATGCGGACCCTTGCCTTTGCCCACAAGGAGATTCTCAATAATGATGAGACAGAGACCGGCCTTACCTGGGATGGTTTTGTCGGGATCCGCGATCCCCTCCGGGATGATATCGCTGCATCCGTTGCCTGCTGCCAGAGTGCAGGAATAAAGGTCCGCATGGTAACCGGGGATAACCCGGAGACCGCACGGGCCATAGCGAGGGATGCAGGAATCCTGCAACAGGGCACGGTCGTCACCGGCCCGGAGTTCCGTTCACTCTCCCTGGACGATCAGGTGACTGCGGCACAGGGGCTTGACGTGATGGCCCGGGCAGAACCCATGGACAAGCTCCTGCTCGTCACGGCCCTCCAGAAGACCGGGGCAGTTGTTGCCGTAACCGGCGACGGGACCAATGATGCGCCGGCACTCAAGCATGCAGATGTTGGCCTTGCAATGGGAATCGCCGGAACAGAAGTTGCGCGGGAAGCCAGCGATATCATCCTGCTCGATGATTCGTTTGGCTCGATCACCAATGCAGTCCTGTGGGGCAGATCGCTCTACGAGAACATCCAGCGGTTCTTACTATTCCAGCTCACGATCAACTTCTCTGCCTGCATTATCGTCTTTTTCGCAGCAGTCCTGGGCCTCCCGGAACCATTATCGATCATCCAGATCCTCTGGATCAACATCATCATGGACACGCTGGCTGCCTTTGCCCTCTGCTCGGAAGCCCCGCATGCGGCTCTCATGAAACACCGGCCGATACCTCACGATGCCAAGATCATCACGCCGTTCATGTGGCTCTCGATCATCGTGACGGGAGCGTTCTTCATCATCGGTGGCATGCTCCAGATTGCCACAGGATTTTTAGGAGGAAGGAGCGCAGCGGAGATCAGTACGGTCTTCTTTGCTGCCTTCATCATTGCAGCAGTCTGGAACGGCATAAACTGCCGGGCACTTGGCGGGAAGATGCCGGCGTTCTTCAAGGGCAACCCGACATTTTTTGTCGTGATGGGGGCAGTGGTCCTCGCCCAGATCCTCATCATCCAGTACGGCGGCCTGATATTCGGCACGGTCCCGCTCTCACTCAACCAGTGGGTTATCATATTGGTCGCAACGGCATCGGTGCTCGTCATCGGGCTGGTGCTCCGGGTGCTCTATCCTATCATTCATGGGCGAAAAACAGTGCCGGCATAACCACACATTTCTATACTTTTTTTTAAGCAGCGTCTCCGGTGCTGGTGAAGCGGGGAAAATACTCCCGCACGGTTTATGATGCCACACCCCTAATATAACAGGAAATGGATCCAATCTTTACCATAATCGACCTTGCCCTTCATATCGACAAGTATCTCCCGGGCATCATCGATACCTACGGCATCTGGACATACCTGATCCTCTTTGGGATCATCTTCTGCGAGACCGGGCTCGTTGTAATGCCCTACCTTCCCGGGGACTCGCTGCTCTTTGTTGCCGGGGCCATGGCCGGGGCCGGGTATCTCAATATTGAGATCCTGCTCATCTCGCTCTTTGCTGCAGCGGTCATCGGGGATACGTATCCTCTCGAAAAACACGGGTCAGCTTTGAGAACAACCCCGTCGTCTCACT
>JBAXDE010000093.1:0-7367 GCA_037141115.1 Methanomicrobiales archaeon
AGTGAGACGACGGGGTTGTTCTCAAAGCTGACCCGTGTTTTTCGAGAGGATACCGTAAAACGGTGATTACCGTGAATATTTACAAAGATGAGTCTTTGAACAATTGTAGTCACCCAAAGCTGATGATATCAACTATTTCAAACAATTTTTTTTCATTCGCGATCTGCGATTTTTTTTAAAAACTCACCGCTACTTCTTCCGGGGCGAAAGAATCCCCTCAATCTCCCGCGAAATCAATTCCTCCGGTGTCCGGCTGAAGACCTCGTAATCCACCTCCGCCTGGGCGAGCTCCCGGGCCCGTTTCTCAACCG
This sequence comes from Methanomicrobiales archaeon, assembly GCA_037141115.1. Classification (GTDB taxonomy): domain Archaea; phylum Halobacteriota; class Methanomicrobia; order Methanomicrobiales; family Methanospirillaceae; genus Methanoregula. Next base: position 312 of record JBAXDE010000093.1, read on the forward strand.
CCGGCCTGAGGGAGATCCGTTTCTTTAAGATATCGCCCTGTATCCGCTGGAGTTTCAGGATACCCTGCACCAGGTCCCGCTCAACGGGTTTGAGCATCGGCTGGAACTTGTGGATGAGGCTCTGGACATCGGAGCGGTCGATTCCCTGCGTGGGATCGAAGAGGAAATTTTTCTCCATCTTCTCCCGCCACGCCAGGAGTTCGTTGGTCAGGGTATTGTCGAGTTGCGGGATACCGAGCAGTTTGCTCCGCGTGATGTCAGCCGCAGTCGCGATTCCCACAGACTTTAAGATATTTTTAAGCCCGCTCGTGGCCCGGGGTACGGTGCAGGTGTCGATGCTGATCCGTTCCAGGAACTTTTTCTGCTGCCGGTCCTTGATCGAGCGTTCGAGTACAAGGAGACCGGCCCGGTAATCCCGGTCTATCTTCTCGTACTTCAGTTTAAGATCCCGCAGCTGGTTCAGCTGGGCAAAGAAAGCCGCATCGCCGGCCTCGGCAATCCACTTCCGGTTCCAGAGATCCCAGAGGTATCGGGCGCTCTCTAAGTTTCCCCACCTTCGTCGCTTCTCACCGGCTGCGGCCCCCGGGTACAGGAACAGCACCGCCACGGTGACGACAACGATCAGGAACGGAACCGTGAGATCCTCGGTGATCATCCCGAAAAGAACCAGCACGGCACATATTACGATAATTGCCATTCCCGCAAACTGGCGGAAATTCCGGTAGTCAATAGCACGCCCGATACCCGGGGGGAGGGGCGTTGCACGATGAAGGAAATTTGATGGGCTGATCTGCGGGATTGGGCCCGGGCGGGCAGTGGCCTCAACCTTCTGCCACTCACGCGGAAGATCGATCTTGGTGATCCGGTCTGCACTCAGGAAGAGCAGGAGCCCGGAACTCTCTTCGAGCCGGCACCACGGGCAGTTTGCCAGTCCCGAGTAGTAACTATGCACGGAATCCGCACTGCACCGCCGCATCTTTGATTCAAGGGATTCGAGCGCGTCCCACCACTCCCCGGCCCCGGGACGACCGTCTGTCAGGGCCCCGGCCTCGGCAAATGCCCGCTCGAAGAGTGTAGCTACCTGCACCGGGACAACCGACAGGCCCACGGAATTGGGCGGGGGTGCAATGGATTTGAGCGGGGAATTCTTGCCATACGCAAACCGGAACTCGGCAATCGACTTCTCGAGCGGCATATCCTCTTTTCCCGAGTACACGCCCGAGTAGGGGTGCCGGCCAAAGAAGAGGAGCTGGAACGAGAGGATCGAGAGCCCGAAATTGTCGTGGTTCGCTGTGCGCTCCATCCGGAAATGTTTCGAGCTTAAGATCTCGGGTGGGGTGAACTGGGCCACACCGACTTCGCAGTAATAGAGCCTGTCGCCGGACCGGACCTGGAACGAGTCGCAGTCGATGAGCCGGACGCAGGCCTCGTTGTTAACGAGGATATTTCCCTCGTTGACATCCCCGACAACGTACCCGAACTTGTGGATGACAAAGAACGCAGCGGCAAGATTCTTGGCTGTGCGCACGAGAAAGCGCCAGTCCGCATGGGGGAAGTGCTCTTTGCGGTGAGTTGGCCCGTACACCTTGTGCACCGGCTCGTAATCGCTGATCTTCGGCATCAGGAACCCGACAACCGGCCCGCCCTCTGTGGCATGGAGGACATCGGTAGGCCAGGCCGAGATGCTCTTGAGCTCGTCATTGCAGCCCCGCGCCATCAGGAGTAACTTCTCCTGCTTCTGCAGATCGAGCGGCTTATGATAGATCTTGGCAACCACGTTCGAATGCGCCGGGAGAATCTCGTACACATCCCCCTCACCGCCACTGCAAAGTTTCTTCCCGAGATGAATCCGGTGACCGGAACTATCCAGGAATGGCTTGAGGGGAACAGACGCCATAGATCAACCCGTTATGCGCACCGCGAGGACGAGCGTCTTGTCATCATCGCTGCGTGCGCAGATATCATCCCGGCTGAGGAAGGTTTCGAGTTGCGTAGAGAAGGGCAAGAACCCGTTCTCCGGGTGCTGCTTGAGTGCGGAGAAGAGCGGCAGGAAGAAACCAGGATGGGCTTTCCGGAGTGCAAACGAGAGGACCAGGTTCTGGAGACCATCAGTGAACAACGCGATCTCATCGGGTAATACCGCATGGAGGATATGCAGGCTATCGAGATACTGCTCATCGGTGATAAAATAGGTCGTGTTCGCGTACTCGCCCTGCTCAGGCCAGAATATGGTCTGGTAGTCCTGGCCGGTCCCGGTCACGATCGCGCCATCGCCAATCTGGAAAAAAATAGAACCCCCGACCCCCGCAACCGCGCCAAGGATCGTGCAGGCATATTCCCGCAGCCGTTTCTCGGGCGGTACTTCTGCAATAATCGCTTCCCGGGCAGAGGTTAGCCAGGCTTTCACATATTCGTCAGTGATTCCTGAAAGATCCCCCTTCGTGCGTACCGTTTCAGCGATCCGCGTGTACAATGTTTCGCACGCGATCTCTGCGCCGCGTCCGCCATCGGTCGTGCTTCCCGCCCCGTCAGCAGCGATCCCGATAAAAAATTCAGAATCCGCAATCTGGATGGTACCGGACCGGGACTTGTCCTGGCCGTTCTCACCGCGCTGGGTATGGGCTTTTCCGGTAACAGATGCGCAGGTGTACTTCCATCTCATATCTCACTCCAGCCCAGGGGTGGAGAGAGCTGGATGCGGTCGCCGGGATTGCTCCGCGAGGCTGATTTCATGGAGTTGGAGAGCCACTGGAAAAATTCCCGGAACTTTAAGCCCTGGAGTTTGACCGGTTCCCGGACCGAGATCTGTTTTAATATTTTCATATCAGCCTTGTGGACGCCGATGGCAAAGAAGGCAAAGGATTTCGCGCTCTCACCTTCGCGGACCATAGCAGCAGCACTCTGCCACTCATCGGTCGGGGCGCCGTCCGTGATCAAAAAGATCCAGGGGCGGTAGAACGAGATGCCGTTTGCCCGGTACTGTTCCTTGCGGGTTTTTATCAGGTCGATGCCTTTCCTTATCGCTTCGCCCATGGGCGTGTCGCCGTCAGCAACGAGCTGGGGATCAAAGAAACAGTCGGCGGTATTGAACTCGGAGATGAGCCGGACCGGGCCAAAGGACATCAGGGCGACCTCAACGCGCTTGATCGCGAGCGAGTCGTTCTGTAGTTCGTTATAGAATTCGCGGATACCGGCATTGAGTTCGGTGATGGGCTGTCCCGCCATGGATCCGGAAGTATCGAGCAATAAGAGGCAGGGGCACCGCGGCTCGGGATTCTCTGCAAAGGTCACTGCCCCGAGCGGCTGCTGGTCGGGGAGCATATCGTTGGTATTGTCATCCATAGGTATTCACCGTAAAATGTCGGTAGCAGAACTATTCCGCTGTATATGTTTACTTAGCGTTCTTCTGTCTTAAATTAAATTTTTTCTGCCAGACATACTTTTTTGTCGGGATTTTACCGGAGATTTTTTGCTATATACTTTCGGGCCATTTTTTTTTGCATTCCCCAACCATCTTTCCGGGTAAGACAGAAAAAAAGCGCACAGAAAAGAACCCCGCAAATTCCCTGAAAAGAAGCCTGATAGCACTCATTAACCGGAATGCGATACCAATGCCGTCGATAAAACCCTTTTTATTTTTGTTTCGAAATGAGTTTCGAAATTCGTCTTTCAGGAAACCACCTATAAACCCCAGATTCACACGATTGTTGCGTGATTTACCATGTCCACAACAGAGTGTTCCGGAGCCTGTATTGCGATCGTGACCCCCCGGCAGGATCAATTCATCCAGGCTACGAGCGGGACCGTCAGCAACGGTGACTGCCTGTCTTCACCCATCCTGGGCCAGACCACCCCCGGGATGCTGAGCCAGTTCGGCGAACAATTCCGGTTGACCGGCATCGATATCACCCCCGATGAGATCAATGAACTCAGGGTGTTTGACGAGTACCTGGCAAACCATGTGCAACCGAACGGGTTTTTCAATGTCCAGTGTATGCTGCTCTGGAATGAATGGGTCCGGACCTTCCGCAGGCAGACCCACGGGTTCCCGAAACTGATCCGGGAAAAAGAGTTCCGCAGCGTTATTACGGACAAGTTCGGCGTAGAGATCTGCACAGAGAGATGCCGGGGCGCAGTCTATCCCGGCCTCCGGTTCATGCCGTAACTGCATCCTGACGATTGCAGCGGAATAATGCTGCAAAAAAACTGTTTTTCCAAATTATTTGAATGATTTTTTGCACGGTCGGAAACGTTCGGGGATTGTGCTGCGATAGTGTAGGTCAGCCAGACGCACCGGCAGAATTGCAGGAAAAATGTGCTTGATAAATGGTATTAAGCGTTCAGCACGCCAGAACGACAGTACCGGGATCCCGCTGGATCCTAACGGAGGAGAATGAACATGAAACGAAAGATCATCACTATCGACGAGGCAAAATGCACGGGGTGCGGCCAGTGCATTCCCGACTGCCCGGAGGGAGCGCTCCAGGTGATTGAGAACAAGGCCCGCCTGGTAAGCGACCTCTTCTGCGACGGGCTTGGCGCCTGCATCGGCACCTGCCCGGAAGGGGCGATCAGCATTATCGAACGCGAGGCGGTGCCCTATGATGAGAGGACCGTAATGGCGACAATCGTGCAGCAGGGAGTGCCGGTCATCAGGGCACATCTCGAACACCTGGCCGGTCACGGTCAGCGAGACATCTACAATACAGCGATTGAGTACCTCATCGAGCATACGATCCCCATTCCCGAACACGACAATTCCGCAATCTCCCGCAAGCCGGCAAAGGTACCTGTTCCCCTGCCGGGTAAACCTGGTACAACCTGCCCGCCCTCACCGGCCGGGCCCCATCCGTTTGCGACGTGCCCGGGATCGGCAGCCCGGAGTATTCCCCGTAACCAGCAGACCGGAACCCGGCTGCCGTCTGCGGGGGCTGCATCTGAGCTCCGGCAGTGGCCGGTCCAGCTCGCTCTCCTCAATCCCGGTGCCCCGTACTTTGAGAACGCAGACCTGCTCATATCGGCAGACTGCGTGCCGTTTGCTTACGCGGGGTTCCACAGCGAACTCCTGAAAGAGAAGATCCTGGTCATCTTCTGCCCGAAACTGGATGCGGACATCGACGGGTATATTGAAAAACTCTCTGCCATCTTCACCCGCCACACGATAAAGTCCATCACGGTCGCTCACATGGAAGTGCCATGCTGCGGGGGCGTGCGGTACGTAGTGGACAAGGCGCTCGAAAAGTCAGGAAAGCAGATCCCGGTGACCGAGAAGACGATCACGATACAGGGCGCTATCGAAGCATAAACCCGGGCGGGACTTTTGCTCCCTTCACAGTCCCAATCCTTCTTTTTTTACCGGCTGGCCACAGCAAGACGCCGTTAAACCACCCGTTGATCCATGCATCTCCCCGTTGCCGGGCGCCGGCAGATCTCCAAAGACAGGAGAACCGGCCGGCCCGGTTCCTGCTCTTCGAGTTTTTTCCCGGGCGGAGCGCGGCATGGATTGTGTACACCTGCCGGTTCAATTATTCGCATTTCCGTGAGAGGATTTGACCGGCGGCATGGTTTCAATATATACCAGACAAGGCGGGAGATTGTTGCAGGCCAACCGATCCTGATACAGGCCGGTTGCCAGAAAGGAGGAATCAGAGAATGAAAATATTCAGGCTTCTTGGCCTGCTGATAGCAATCTCCTGGTGCGCAACCATGGTACTGACACCCGTGGTTAGTGCGGCAGGAGCAGGCCAGGGTATCAACCAGGGAATAGACAAGACCCTGAGTGGCAATGTCCCGGCAACCCAGGGTATACACCTTCAGGCACAAAACCCGGGCATGGGATCCGGACCTGGCGGAAATGCCAAAGTGCAGGGTACCGGCCAGAATAATGCCGGACCCGGACAGGGTATCCGGCCCGGGGGGATGGGGAACACCACGGCAGATGCCGGCCACCAGGGCAGGGGCCCGGGGAGTGCGGCATTGTCCGGCAACCGGACCATGAACGCGCCGGGCGCTGGAAACATGACGGCACCAGCCGGCTTGCCCTCATGGAACACTGAAAACGCAACAGCAATGGATGGATTTGCCCGGTACGGGCAGGGTTTCGGGAACGGTACAGCACCCGCCATGCCAGCAGACTGGAATGCCGACAACTCTACTGCTGCCGGAGAGATGACCGGGCAGCATCCGGGTTTTGGAAATGAAACCGCCCGGGCATTCCCGTCAGGAGGAAACTACGGGAACTCAACGGCCGCTGATGACCGGACCGGGTACAGCCACGGAGCTGCAAACGCAACCATACCCGCACCGCCGCAGCAGGGTATAGCAGCAAATGCAGAAGAGCAGACGAACAAGAACCAGCAGGCAACCGGTGATCTTATCGCAGAACTCCTCAGCTGGCTCAAAGCCCTTACGGGTTAATTATGCACAGCAGGACCCGGCTGCCGGATTCTTGACCGGTAACCGGCAGCCCGGCCGGTTCTCCGGAAATCCGTTCATCCAGGTTCCCGGGACCGGCCGATTTTTTTTACCGGGAGATCATGACGGTAAAAAACCGGCGGGGAGACGAACCCTGCCACAAATTCCCGGATTATGAAGGAATAAAGGAACGAAAATGAACGAAAATTTTAGGATAGGTTGCTTCACTATCGGGTAAAGACACTTTCGGGACAGGATACCCTGCAATAAGACCCAGCAAATGCTGGAGAAATCTTAAAAAAAATGAAACGAGGCCGCTTACCGGCAGCTCACTTGAGTTTTTTCTCAAGTTTCTTGAGCTTCTTCTTGGCGTTCTGGCTGCCTGCAGCTGCCTCTTTCGAGAGTTCTTCTGCCTTGGCCTTCTTCACTTGGTTTAACTTTACCAATTGTTTCTTACTCGTTGGCATACAATTACCTCAATAATACTTTTGACTGGTTCTAGTTAGTTTTTTACCTTCTTAAAATATCCCTGTAATAGTGTACCAGCCAATAAAACCTTCGAATATTTAAAGAACTGACCAGTGATTCTGATAGTGTAAACAATTTACTGTAAAATCGAAAACGCCCTGATCTCTAATCATG